>CAMAHO010000084.1 GCA_945834545.1 uncultured Lachnospiraceae bacterium
ATCGTTGGAATGAATTTATTCCCACCTATTGCATAAAATAGTTCTATGGAAAAGATGGGTAAATTAAAACGATACTGTATAATGGGGGCTGTTTTTGTAACACTTGCAGGGACCTTATCTCACTTTGTCTATGAGTGGTCAGGGGAAAGCTTCCTTTTGGGCTTTTTCTTCCCGGTAAATGAATCTACCTGGGAGCATATGAAGCTGTACTTTTTTCCTATGCTTGTCTGCTCCCTTATTCTGAATCGGAAACTAAAAACAGAATACCCCTGCATCACCTCTGCTCTGCTTGGGGGTATTCTGTTTGGCACCTTCCTGATTCCTATTCTATTTTATACCTACAGTGGCATTCTGGGAAGAAACTGCTTTATCCTGGATTTTGCCACCTTCTTAGCCAGTGTCACTTTGGGATTTATTGCTGTCTATCGCAATGCACTTTCCTGTAAACTTGCTCCTTATTTGAATTGGCTGAAGGTGGCAGTCTTTGTTATAGCCCTTTGTTTTTTTCTTTTTACCTATTTCCCGCCTGCTATTGGATTCTTTGAAACGCCGTAGAAATCACTGAACTATATCAAATGAATTATTTCATACCCAATTCACATCGCATTAATTCTTTTGGCTAATAAAACAAAGCATCATCATATCAAAAACTCCTTTTCTTCTCCGTCCTATTTTTTTCCAACTTTCAAATTCATTAATCTCTTACGAGGACAAAGGGGACAGGTCCATATGACCCCATAAATGGGTGTCATATGGACCTGTCCCCTTTGTCCCCTGCCCACCTTGGTGCGGTTAATTCTTGGTATAGATGAGTTAGTCATATAAAAATACTTTATATAAAAGATTTTGATAACACTATGTAAAATCAGTAGCAGTCGAACCAGATTTCAGTCTGAATTGTTAAAGATTTTATAAGATATTGCTTAATTCAGTAACATATCTTCCTATTTTTTACACCTTGTGCTACTGATATTGAGAAAAACAGCCATTTTCTTTTACTTCACGTTAAATAACCTCGATTCCGCTTCGCTTCATCTCGGTCACGGGCTTCGCCGTCCTTACTTTACTCCACGCTCCTTGAGCCGTGAGACCTCGATTCCGCTTCGCTTCATCTCGGTCACGGGCTTCGCCCTATAAATCGAAAAAGAGAGAGTTGGGATTTTAAGCAAGCTTAATCCCAACTCTCTCTTTTTCGATTTGCACGGCTCATGCCTTGCGTGGAAGCTGCTGACGGGAATCGGACCCGTGACCTCCACATTACCAATGTGACGCTCTACCGACTGAGCCACAGCAGCATTTCCGGTGACTCTTGGAATCACCGTAGGTTATATTATCAAATTGCCTCTTGTTTGTCAACCTCTATTTTTTTCTTATTTCGGGTAAAGACATCATACAAGCAAGGGATGACCACAAGAGTCAGCAAAGTACCATATAACAAGCCTCCAATGGTAACAATCGCCATTGGCCTTGCCATATCTGCTCCCATCTCCTGGGAGAATACCATAGTGGACAAAGCCAGTATGGTTGTAAGGGCTGTCATAAGAACAGGGCGAAGTCTGGTCTTGCCTGCTGTCAGTATGGCTTCCTTCTTTTCCATTCCGCTCTGTCGAAGCTGATTAATATAGTCAATCAGCACAATACCGTTGTTTACGATGATACCTGCCAGCATAACGAAACCAATCAACGCAATAACACTCACCTCAAAGCCTGAGATATATAACCCCAGGAAGCCTCCGGTGAAGGCAAGTGGAATGGTAAACATGATAATAAACGGCAACAATAATGACTGAAACTGTGCCACCATAATCAGGTACATTAAGACAACTGCCAAAACCAACATCAAAAGCACCTGCTCAATTGCGTCGTTGATGGTCTCATTTTCGCCTTGGAAAACCAGGCTGTAGCCATCCGGCACTGCATAGTTTTCCAGCTTTTTGTTGACCTCATTGGACACCAGACCTACATTGTAGCCATCGGCAATTGCTGCCGTAACAGCCACATATCTGGTCTGACTCTGTCTGTTGATGGAAGACAGAGAATAGGCTGTCTCAAAGCGAGCCACATCCTTAAGAGGAACTTCTATGCTCTGGCCTTCCGCATCTTGTCCCTCCACCATTAGCTTCTTAAGGTCCTCTCTGGTTAGCTTAGTATCCGCTTCGTTTGTTACATAGACACCGTAATCCTTATCCTGACCAACCAGAGTCGTTGCGCTGCTGGCGGAAGCTATCTTGGGCATAATCTGAGAGAAGACCTGCGCTACAGTCAGTCCGTACTCTGCTGCCTTATTTCGATTTACCAGGATACGCATCTCCTCGTCGGATTTCTCCAACCCGTCACTGACCTGGGTGGTTCCTTCCACCCCTTCTATGATGGAAGCCACATCACCGGCAATTTCACGAATCTTATCCAAATCACGACCTCGCACCTGTATGGAAATACCACTTCCTCCCAGGGCGCTCATATCCATGGTAGAGGTTTCCACGGAAATCTCCGCTTCCTCTATGTCCTGCGTCATTTCTTTTATTTTTGCTGCCAATTCCTCGTTGGACAGCTTTTTATCTTCCTTGGTAACAACATATATAGAGGTGCTGGTATTGTCAGACGAACCGCCACCTAGCATTGCAGCTGTGGACGCATTGAGCATGGCACCGACATCTGTCACATCCTCAAGGCTCATAATCCGCTCCACCACCTGGTCTGTCACAGCGGCAGTTTCTTTAAGCGTCGCTTCCTCACCTAGCTTCACACTGACCGTCAGCTGGGAGGAATCCATTTCCGTCATAAATGCGGTACCATTGGACAAGGCAAGGGCAATGCTACCGCCCAGCAGTGCAAGTGCCAGCACAAAAACCAAGGGTTTTACCTTGAGGCACCCCTTTAGCACTGCACTGTACCCCTTCACCAAGCCTCCAAAAATCTTTCCATCCTTTTTGGGTTTAATCTTTACAAGCATCTTGGAGGACATAGCAGGCACTACCGTCAATGCCACCAATAAGCTTGCCATCAACGAATAGCCTATTGTGAGGCCCAGATCCACAAACAACTGTCTTGTGATACCTTCCGTAAAGACAATAGGCAGGAACACACAAACCGTTGTTAAGGTAGAGGCAAAAATCGCCCCCATTACCTCTCTGGCACCCTCTATGGAAGCCTCCAGTACACTCTTTCCCTCATTTCGCATTCGATAAATATTTTCAATAACAACAATAGAGTTATCAACCAGCATACCGATACCCAGCGCCAGTCCGGATAAGGAAATCACATTTAAGGTCACCCCGCTGAAATACATACATACCACTGCTGCCACCAAGCTCACCGGGATAGAGAAGGCTACTACTGCTGTGGGGCGGATATCCTTTAAGAACATCAACAGAATGAGAATAGCAAGCAAAGCACCCAGTAAGATGTTATTTAAAATGGAATCCATAACCAGATCAATGTAGATTCCCTGGTCCATGAGAGTAATGATGCTTAAGCCCTCTTGCTGTTCCATCATGGATGCAAACTTATCCTTCAGCTTATCAGACACCTCGCCGGTAGAATACCCCGTTTGCTTCTGCATAGAAATCATAACGCCGGCATTCCCGTTTACATTGGTATAGATTGCGTCGGAATTATCGGTATAGAAGACATCCGCCACATCCTCCAGAGTAATCACATCCACTCCGTCCATATGCAAATCCATAAGGGGAAGCTTCTGTAGCTCCTCCACTGTTTCCGGCTTATCTCCCACACGAATCAAATAACTGATACCTTCTTCGGTGACATAGCCGGCCGGCATAGAGAAATTCTGGGCAGTCAACAGATTCTTGACCATATCCACGGTCAAAATTCCCGTCATATCCGCTTTCTCATAAGCAGACTGCTTTGCATCCTCAAACTGTTTCTCCCCATCCTCCAGCTGTGCCTTCGCATCCTCCAGCTGCTCTTTCCCGGAATCGATATTTTTCTGAGTTTCCTCCAGCTTTGACTGAGACACCTCCATCTGATACTCTCCCAGAGAAATCTGGGAAGACGCATTCGCAAACTCAACAGCGGCTGTTAATTCTCCTTTTTCCACTTCCACCAGACCTGCATTCACCTGTGTCAGATTGGTCTCCAGAGTATTCAGAATATTCTTTACCGTAGTTTCATACTCTGTATAATTTGTACTCATGGTTTCCCCGTACAAGGCATTTAGGGCATTTTGGGCATTTTCCTGTCGATCTCCCAAGCCATTTGTGGCAGCTGTGGAAATCGCTGTCAAGGAACCTGCCACCGTCTGCATAGCTGTATACTCTGTGGGTGGAATCGGTGTCTGATCCAGGCTGGTCCAATCCAACAGATTTAGGGTTTCGCAAAGAGAAGTCATCTGGCCGGAAGCATCCATTGAAGCCATGTTTTTCAACATAGCACTGTCGTTTATGCTCTTCTTTAAGGCGTTTATATTACCGGCTAAGGTGTTAGCTTCCTCTGCATTCTGGCTCATAGCTGCTGCAGCATATTGTGTATAGTAAGTTGTATATAAAGTAGCTGCATCCTTTAGCAGCTGAATTTCTCGCACAGTTGCATCCAAGGTTGCGGCTGTATTCAGATTGTTCGTATAGGTAGCCTTAGAAGCTTCCAACTGGGATTTTGCAGTAAGCAGCTGGCTCTTGGTCTGGGCAAGATTGGCTGCTGTCTCCGCCTTCTTTGCCTCCAGTTCATCCTTCCCCGTCTGCATCTGGTTCTTGGCATCTGCCATTTCCTTTTTGCCTTTGTTTAACTCCTTCTGTCCCTTATTCAGTTCGTCGAGGCCGTCTTCAATCTCTTTTCTTCCGTCCTCAAGCTCCTTTTGAGCCTCCGCCATCTTATCATCGATGGATGCAAAAATCTTTTCATTCAAAGCATCCACCTTCTCCTGGCGAATAATGACATTCACGCTCTCCTCCAGAAGACCGGTACCGCTGGCACTAGCCACTCCTTCTATACTCTCCAGAGCAGGAATCACCTGCTCCGTTACATAGGTACTAACCTCTTCCTGACTCTTGCCTTCCATACCAACTGCCGCAATCATAACCGGCAGCATATCCGGATTCAGCTTCACAACCACAGGGTTGCTGACAGAATCATCCCAGTAGCTCTCTATCTGGTCCAGCTTTTCACGAATCTCCAGAGAAACCGAATCCATATTTGCAGATTGGGCAAATTCCAGAATCACCATAGAATAATTCTCACTGGAGACAGAACGAATCTGTTCGATATTGCTGACTGTCGCCATTCCCGATTCAATGGGACTTGTCACAACCGTTTCCACTGTTTCCGGGCTTGCTCCCACATAGGTTGTCATAATCATCACATAAGGAAGATTGATGTTGGGAAGCAAATCTGTCTTCATTCGTCCAAAGGCAACCACACCTAAGACAATTGCTAAAACCACCCCTACCAACACGGTATACGGTTTTTTTACACTGAATTTCGACATATTCGTTATCCTTTCGTATGTAGTATTTATAGAAACTCTTATTATAAGCGAAGTTACGTGTAGATTATAGTGACATTTATCTTGAAAATCAAGAAAGCTGAAGCAAAGTAATTCTTAAAAGAATATAAACTAGAAAAAAAGGATACCCTCAGGCATCCTCCTTTGACATAATTTTTCGAATCTTGTTTTTTAATCTGTTTAAGGCATTTTCTGTGGCCTTTTGCTCTCTTCCTAAAACCTTTGAAATCTCCTTGGAGCCCATTCCCGTTAAGCGTAAATCCAAAACCTTCTTCTCAAAGTCGCTTAACTCCTCCTCAATCCGTCTTTCCAGTATCCTGGCATTTTCTTTGTCAATGAGGCTCTCCTCCGGATTCTGTCCCATAGGACATACCATCTTATTCAGATCCTCCGTCTCTCCGTCATCCTCTTTCACTCCGCCAGAAATAGAAATATAATTATTCAACGGAATGTTCTTTTGACGATTTGAGGTCTGAATCGCAGTGTATAGCTGTCTGCTGATACAAAGCTTTGCAAAGGTATAAAAGGATGCATCCCTGCCGGCATCATAGTGGTTCATGGCCTTAAACAGACCAATCATTCCCTCTTGAATCAAATCCTCATGGTCAGCTCCCAGGATGAACATAGAATTCGCTTCCTTTCGCACCAGATTTTTGTATTTTTCGCACAAATAATCCGCCACTCTGTTATCCCCATCCCGAAGGCAATCTATTAGCTCTTCGTCGGTCATTTGTTCCATTTCTTTCTCAGTCAAAAGGTCGCTCCTTACTGCATCCTCTGATGCACGATTTCAAAGGCCAAAACCCCCGCTGCCACAGAAGCATTCAGTGAGTCAATATCCCCTTTCATAGGAATGCTAGCCACCATATCGCAAGCCTCCTTGACCAGCCTGCTTACTCCTTCTCCTTCATTGCCAATCACCAGACCAATCGGTCCCTTAAGGTCCAGCTGATACATGGAGGTACCACCCATATCAGCACAAACGAACCACATTCCTTTCTTCTTTAATGCTTCTATGGTTTGAGTCAAATTAGTTACTTTTGCAACCGGCGTGTAATTTAATGCTCCCGCCGAGGTCCTGGCCACAGTTGCAGTAAGCCCGACAGCACGATTTTTAGGGATAATCACTCCATGCGCTCCTGCCAGATTTGCTGTTCTAATGATGGCTCCTAAATTATGCGGATCCTCAATAGTATCCAGCAAAATAAGGAAGGGTGGTTCCCCTTTTTCCTTGGCTCTCACCAATAGATCCTCTACTTCCGCATATTCATAGGCTGCAATGTTGGCTATCACTCCCTGATGCTTTCCGGTAGGAGACAACTGGTCCAAGCGTTCCTTTGTCACATATTTCACCAGGGTATTTTGTTTCTTTGCCTCTCTCTTTATGGTCATAATGGGACCATCCTGGCAGCCATCCAGAATATACAGCCGGTCAATTGGTTTCTGAGCGCGAAAAGCTTCTATCACCGCATTTCTGCCCTCGATAGTAAATTGCTTTATGGTTTCTTCCTGATTTGCTTTCTTGTTTTCCATATAGTTCTCCGGTTTTCTTATTGCCTATGTTATCTATGATATCTACTATAAATGTCATTCACTACTTGTTATTTCACGCTGTTTAAGTCTGACGATTTCACCAAAATCTATTGTAAATATCATTTGTTACTTGTTTTGAATAGGCTATGCTTTCATAGACTAACGAAGGCTTATAGTTTCATTTCTGTCTTTTCTAAGCCGATAGATATGAGTTCCAAAACCCGATCCATCCGTTTGGTCAAATAAAGATACCCCACCAATGCTTCAAATCCGGTAGCCTTTCTGTAATCAGCTCTAGTAGCATTCTTTGCCACGGTATGGGAATTAGCATTTCTGCCCCGTTTATAGACATCCGCCTCTTCCTCTGTCAAATCCTCCAGGATAGCATCCACAATTTTTGCCTGAGCCTGGGCCTTGACATACTGTACGGCAGTCCTGTGCAGCTTGGCTGCCGCCTGATTGGCCCTTTCTACTACTACCGTTCGAATTACCAAATCATAAACATCATCCCCGATGTACGCCAATGCCAACGGTGAATAGGTGCGGATATCCTGTTCTTTGATTTCAAAAGCTTCCTTAATCGCCTGTAATAAACCGTTACTCAAGCCTAGCCTCTCTTCCACTTCACACCTTCTCTGGTGTCTTCCAGCACGATGCCCTTCTCCAATAAAAGTGCTCTGATTTCGTCAGCTCTGGCGAAATTCTTAGCCTTTCTGGCATCCTGTCTCTCCTGAATCAACTGCTCAATTTCAGAATCCAACAAGTCCTCTTTTGGCAGTGCCTCCAAACCACAGATGTCCATAAGCTCCACAATCTGTGTTTCCAAAGCATTTAAATACTCTGCCGTATTGTCCTCCTTGGTATTGGAATTGGAAAACTTCACAAGCTCGAAGATGACTGACAATGCATCTGCTGTGTTTAAGTCATCGTCCATGGCCTGATCAAATTTCTCCGTAAACTGTTTTGCCTGTTCTACCAAGGCTGCCTCTTCTGCTGTCATCTGACCTTTCTTGGCAGTTTTCTTCTTAAACTCCAGATTGGAAACTGCGTTACGAATTCTCTCCAACCCGGATTTTGCAGCCTCCATAAGCTCAGCTGAGAAGTTCAGCGGACTTCTGTAATGTGCACTTAGCATAAAGAATCGTAGTACCTGTAAGTCATATTCCTTTTCAATATCTCTGACCGTGAAGAAATTGCCTAAGGATTTGGACATTTTCTTATTATCAATGTTGAGAAACGCATTGTGCATCCAATAGTGTGCGAAAGGCTTTCCGTTGGCTGCCTCGGACTGGGCAATCTCATTTTCATGATGAGGGAAAACCAAATCCTCCCCACCTGCGTGAATATCAATTTCTTCACCCAGATACTTCTTGCTCATAACGGAGCACTCGATGTGCCAGCCCGGACGGCCATTACACCAAGGTGACTCCCAATAAGGCTCCCCTTCCTTTTTCGGTTTCCAAAGGACAAAATCCAGGGGATCCTGCTTCTGGTCCTCTCCGGATACCAAGAGAGAGCGATTGCCCCCCTGCAAATCATCCAGATTCTTGTGGGATAGTTTTCCATATTCCTTAAAGCTTCTGGTCTTAAAGTAAACCGTTCCGTCTTCTGCCACATAGGCATGGCCCTTTTCAATCAGAGTTTCAATCATCTCCAGCATACCGTCAATTTCTTCCGTGGCCTTAGGATGAGTGGTGGCAGGCTTCACGTTCATTCCGGCCATATCCTGCTTACATTCCTGGATGTACCTTTCTGATATGACACCCGGTTCCACACCCTCTTCATTAGCTTTCTTGATAATCTTGTCATCTACATCTGTGAAATTGGAGACGTAGTTGACCTCATACCCTTTGTGCTCCATATACCTTCTGCAGGTGTCAAAGACAATCATGGGTCTCGCATTTCCAATATGAATCAAATTGTAAACAGTAGGCCCGCATACATACATCCTGACCTTTCCCGGTTCAATCGGTACAAAATCTTCTTTTCTCTTTGTCAATGTGTTGTAAATTTTCATATAAGTGCTCCTTTAATGTTGTTCCTATATTTTGTATTATTGTAATCTATCCTTATATTTTGAATTATTGTAATTTATCC
>CAMAHO010000085.1 GCA_945834545.1 uncultured Lachnospiraceae bacterium
CTTCGCCATATAAATTTAGGAAACCAGCCCTCTGTAAGCAAGCTTACTCGGTCTGATTTCCTAAATTTGCATGGCTCTGAATAGTTACAAATTTTTCATAAATATGGGTTTCTATTTTTTCCTTGATTTGATATTATAATACATAGGTCAAAAGTACTGAAATATCAGTATAAAATAGATGAGAAACATGAACGAGGAGAAAAAACATGAATCAAGTATTGGAAGAACTTTCAAAAATCGGTATTGTTCCGGTAGTAGTAATCAATGATGTAAAGGATGCAAAGCCTCTCGCGGAAGCCTTGATGAAGGGAGGACTTCCCTGTGCGGAGGTTACATTCAGAACAGAGGCAGCAGAGGAATCCATCAAGATTATCAGCGAGAATTTCCCGGAGATGCTTGTTGGGGCAGGTACCGTTTTAACCACAGAGCAGGTGGACCGCGCAGTGGCTGCAGGGGCTAAATTTATCGTGTCTCCGGGCTTAAATCCTACTGTTGTAGAGTACTGTGTAAAGAAGGGAATCCCTGTAGCTCCGGGTACTGCAACGCCTTCCGAGATGGAGCAGGCAATGAGCTTTGGCTTAGATGTAGTGAAGTTTTTCCCTGCGGAGAATAACGGTGGCCTTTCCATGATCAAGGCAGTAGCAGCTCCTTATGTAGGGCTTAAGTTTATGCCTACCGGTGGAATCAATGCACAGAATGTACGTGAGTATTTAAAATACGATCGTATCCTTTGCTGTGGAGGCAGCTGGATGGTGAAGGGGGATTTAATCAAGGCAGGAGATTTTGCTAAGATTGAAGAACTGACCAGAGAAGCAGCGGCCATAGTAAAAGAGGTTCGTGGTTAGGGTAAAGGAGACAAACAAAATGAAGGCTTTTATGGATGAGGATTTTATTCTTCAGACAGATGTAGCAAAGAAATTGTATCATGAATATGCAGAGAAAATGCCGATTCTGGATTATCATTGCCATATCAATCCAAGAGAGATAGCTGAGGACAGAAGGTTTGAGAACATCACCCAGGTATGGCTTGGGGGAGACCATTACAAGTGGCGTTTTATGCGTTCCTGCGGTGTAGAGGAAAAATATATCACAGGAGATGCCTCTGATAAAGAAAAGTTTATGAAGTGGGCGGAGTGTTTGGGAAAGGCCATAGGCAATCCTTTGTATCACTGGTCCCATTTGGAACTTCAAAGATACTTTGACTATCACGGTGCGCTGAGCAAAAAGACTGCAGAGGAGGTTTGGAATCTTTGCAACGAGAAGCTAGCAGAGCCCTCCATGAGTGCCAGAAACCTGATTAAGCAATCCGGTGTAACGCTGTTGTGCACTACAGACGACCCGGTGGATTCTCTGGAATGGCATGACAAGATTGCCAAGGATGAAAGCTTTGATGTAGCAGTTCTTCCGGCTTGGAGACCAGACAAGGCTATGAACATTGAGAAGCCGGATTATACGGAGTATATTAAGAAGCTTTCTGAAGTAAGTGGTGTCAGTATTACAAGCTATGAGGAATTAAAAAGTGCTCTTAGGGTTCGTTTGGATTTCTTTTCTTCCAAAGGGTGTCAGGTTTCTGACCATGGGTTGGATTATGTGATGTACGAGCCTGCATCCGAAGAGGAGATAGAGGGAATCTTCACGAAGGCTTTGTCACATACGAAAATTTCCGCTTTGGAAACTGCAAAGTTTAAGACAGCCTTCCTTACCTTCTTGTGCGGAGAGTATCATAAACGTAACTGGGTACTGCAGTTGCATTACGGTTGTAAAAGAGACAACAATAAGCCTATGTATAATAAAATTGGACCGGACACAGGGTTTGACTGTATCAATACCTACACGCCATCAGCTCAGCTGGCGGATTTTCTGAACCATCTGGCAGAAGAAGATTCTCTGCCAAAGACCATCCTATACAGTCTGAATCCCAACGACAACCAGGCAATCGGAACGATTCTTGGCTGTTTCCAGAATTCTGATGCGGTGGCAAAGATTCAGCAGGGTAGTGCATGGTGGTTTAATGACCACAAGACAGGTATGCAGGACCAGATGATTTCCCTTGCAAATCTGGGCAACCTTTCCGGCTTTGTGGGAATGCTGACAGACTCCCGCAGCTTTTTATCCTATACCCGCCACGAGTATTTCAGAAGAATTCTCTGCAATCTGATTGGCAATTGGGTAGAGAACGGAGAGTTCCCGGAGGATTATGATATCCTGGGAGAAATCGTTCAGAATATTTCCTATAACAATGCAGTGAATTACTTTGGCTTTGAGATGTTGAAATAAAGAATTCCGATATGGGATATCAATAAAAAGGAGATAAATGAAACATGAATCTGAATTTAAAACCAGCTAATGAATGTACCTATGATGCAGTTTCCCTTGGTGAGGTAATGCTTCGCCTGGATCCCGGAGAGGGAAGAATCCGTACTGCCCGCAGCTTCAGGGCTTGGGAAGGCGGCGGAGAATACAATGTTGTACGTGGCCTTCGCAGATGCTTTGGTATGAAGACAGGTGTCATTACCGCATTTGCTGACAATGAAGTGGGTAAGCTGATGGAGGATTTCATCCTTCAGGGTGGAGTAGATACCTCCTTAATTAAATGGATGCCCACAGACGGTATCGGACGTGTATGCCGAAATGGTCTGAACTTTACAGAGAGAGGCTTTGGTATCCGCGGTGCTGTGGGTTGTTCTGACCGTGCAAACACGGCTATCTCTAAGGCTACACCTGCTGATTTTGATTTTGAATACATCTTTGGAGAGCTGGGTGTGAGATGGTTGCATACCGGAGGCATTTATGCAGCTTTGTCTGAGCAGTCCTGCGAGACGGTTTTGGAAGCCATCAAGACTGCAAAGAAATACGGAACAGTTGTTTCCTATGATTTGAACTATCGCCCTTCCATGTGGAGTGCAATCGGTGGCCAGGCTAAGGCACAGGAGGTCAACAAGGAAATTGCGAAATATGTGGATGTTATGATTGGTAATGAAGAAGACTTTACAGCTTGTCTTGGCTTTGAGATTGAGGGCAACGATGCCAACCTTAAGACCTTAAATCTGGATGGCTACAAGAAGATGATCAATGAAGCAGCTAAGACATATCCTAACTTCAAGGCTGTTGCTACCACCCTTCGTCAGGTAAAGACCGCTACCGTAAATGACTGGAGCGCTATCTGCTGGGCTGACGGCGAGATTTACAAGGCAAAGCAGTATGACGGCCTGGAGATTATGGACCGTGTGGGCGGTGGCGATTCCTTTGCTTCCGGTCTTATCTATGGCTTAATGACCACAGGTGATGCAGAGCTTGCTGTAAACTACGGTGCAGCTCACGGTGCCCTTGCTATGACTACCCCCGGTGATACCACTATGGCATCCAAGAAGGAAGTCGAGGCACTTATGGGTGGTGCAGGTGCCAGAGTACAGAGATAAAACTTGAGTGTGGACCACTGGGGACGATAAATTCTGGCTTTTTTAGTGTCCCCAGTGGTTCTTTATCTGTCCCTAGCGGACCCTATTGACATTAGCAAAAGATAGTGCTAAGATGCAAATTAATAGAGAAAAAGATAGAGGTTGCATGTTTTAAGAGTAGTTCTTTGGATGTGGCAGGCACAGAGGAAGAGGAATAAAAGGGAAACATGCCGAAAGAGGAGAGAACCTGTTTTTCAAGTCTTGGGGATGCGGTGAATAACCGTATAACTGTCATCCGAAAAGGGATGGTGCGCTATCGAGTGGATTAGTAAGTCAAGTCTACGCCGGCGCATATTGCGTCGGCGTTTTCTAGTCAGAAACGGAGGAGAATATGTCAATTTTTACTGGAGCAGCTGTAGCCATTGTAACCCCTATGAACCAGGATGGTTCTGTAAATTACGAATGCTTTAAACAGCTTATTGAAGAACAAATTGCCGGTGGTACAGATGCAATCGTAGTCTGTGGCACAACAGGAGAGGCATCTACCTTGACTCATGAGGAGCATCTGGATGTGATTAAATATTGTGTTGAGGTAGTAGCAAAGAGAATTCCCGTCATTGCAGGAACCGGCTCCAACTGTACAGAAACAGCTATCTATCTCTCCACAGAAGCAGAGAAATACGGCGTGGACGGTTTGCTTTTGGTAAGCCCCTACTACAATAAGGCTACCCAGAATGGCCTGTTTGCACATTTTAAAGCAATAGCTGATTCTGTAAAGCTACCGATTCTGTTATACAATGTTCCCAGCCGTACAGGCTGCAATATTCTTCCTCAGACGATCGTAAGATTGTGTACAGAAGTAGAAAACATTGTAGGTGTAAAGGAAGCCAGCGGTAATATCAGTCAGATTGCAGATTTGGCAGCTCTTGCAAAGGGCAAGGTGGATATTTATTCCGGAAATGATGACCAGATTATCCCGATTATGGCACTTGGCGGAAAGGGTGTTATTTCCGTATTGAGCAATGTGGCACCGAGACAAACCCACGATATCTGTCAGAAATTCCTGGACGGAGATGTGCAGGGCGCAATGCAGATGCAGCTGGATGCCATTGACTTGGTTCGTGCATTGTTCTGTGAGGTAAATCCGATTCCGGTGAAGGAAGCTTTGAATCTTATGGGCAAGAAGGTTGGACCTCTTCGTATGCCTCTTTCTCAGATGGAGGAAGCCAATTCCAAACGCCTTGCAGCAGCAATGAAGGAGTATGGGATCTTGTAGGAGTGCGCTTACAGGATAGGTGTAGTAACCCATAGAGATTACAGTTTCAAGTAGAACTTTCAGGGAAATGAATGGAGAGTAATAAATATGACGAGATTTATCATGTGCGGCTGCAACGGCAAGATGGGACAGATGATTTCCCAGCTGGTGAGCCAGGATGCAGACGCAGAGATTGTGGCAGGCTTTGACATTTGGGATGACGGGCATAATTCCTATCCGGTTTTTCAAAATCCAAAGGATTGCACGGTGGAAGCGGATTGCTTAATTGACTTTTCAGGGGTGGCAGCCTTTGAAGGGATGTTAGAGTATTGTTTAGACAAGAAAATTCCCTGTGTGCTGTGTACCACAGGTCTCAGTGAAGAGCAGATTGAGATGGCGAAAAAGGCTTCCCGGGAAATTCCGGTTTTGCGTTCTGCTAATATGTCCTTAGGCATTAACTTGTTGATGAAACTTTTAAAAGAAGCAGCTGCTGTTTTAGCCAATGCGGGCTTTGATATGGAAATTGTAGAAAAGCACCATAACCTGAAGCTGGATGCTCCCAGCGGTACAGCTCTGGCTTTGGCAGATTCCATCAATGAGGAGTTTGACAACAGCTATGCCTATGTATATGACAGGAGCAGCAGGAGAGAAAAGAGACCTCAAAAGGAAATCGGCATCAGCGCTGTCAGAGGCGGTACCATTGTAGGTGATCACGATGTGATTTTTGCTGGTAACGATGAGGTTATTACCTTCTCCCACAGTGCCTATTCCAAGGGAGTTTTTGGCAAGGGAGCTATTGAAGCAGGCAAGTTTTTAAAGGGAAAACCAGCCGGTATGTATACCATGTCTGATGTAATCGGGTAGAGTTAGTGCCACCGGGGACACAAAAAGAACCAGATTTTACCGTCCCCGGTGGTACTTTTTACTAACGATTTTTCGTAGTATTTGTGCCGTTGGTTACACTGTTTACATTCTCATCTACTGTAGTATTCATATTGTCGTTTGGAACATCATCAACATGGTCAACACCGTTTGTCATGTCGTCCACACCGTTGGTGATTCCGTCAGTCACATCCTCTACACCGTTGGTGATACCGTCCACTACATCATTTACCCCGTTGCCAACTCCATCAATGACATTGTCCACAGCATTATTGGCATCGTTACCTATAGAATCGGAGTTGGGATTGTTTCCCACCCCGTTTTCCGTTGACTGGTCTACCATGTTGTTGGTGTCATTGTTGTTTTTGTCATTTCCGCCACAGCCTGCAAGTAGGCAAAGTGATAAGGAAATGATAGCAATGATTGCGTATTTTTTCATAACTTTTCCCTTCCTTCCTATAACATCTAGCATATTGTGCTGAAATTAGTATTTGTGTTAAAATAAAAAATATTCATTTTTGAAAAGAAAGAAAATTTGGAGGGTGATATGGAGTTTAGACCCTGTATTGATATTCATAACGGTAAGGTAAAACAGATTGTGGGTTCCAGTCTGGCAGATGAGGGGAATCAGGCCCAGGAGAATTTCGTGGCAGAGCATGACGCAGCCTATTTTGCCAAGCTGTATCAAGAGGAGGGGATTCGGGGTGGTCATATCATTCTGCTAAATCCCGTGGGCAGTGAGTATTATGAGGCAACCAAGAGGCAGGCTGTGAATGCACTGCAAGCTTATCCCCACGGGCTCCAGATAGGAGGCGGCATTACGGCCCAAAACGCCAAGGAGTTTCTGGAGGCAGGTGCAAGCCATGTGATCGTCACCTCCTATGTCTTCCGAGAGGGTAGGATAGACTATGAACGACTGGAAGAACTGGTTCGTGCCGTTGGCAAGAAGCACATTGTCTTGGATGTAAGCTGTAAAAAGACGGATTCCGGATACAAGGTGGTAACGGACAGATGGCAGAAACTCACACAGGAGCTTGTGAATGTGGCGTTGTTTCAAAAGCTGGAGCCCTTCTGTGATGAATTTCTAATACACGCTGTGGATGTAGAGGGAAAGCGGAGCGGAATTGATGAGACCTTGGTGCAGGAGCTGGCTGCCTTCGAAGGAAATGCTATCACCTACGCCGGAGGAGTCTCATCCTATGAGGATATCGAAAAGTTGAAGAAGCTTGGCAATAATCGTATCCATGTAACCATTGGAAGTGCCTTGGATTTGTTTGGGGGGAATCTGGAGTATAAAAAAGTAAAGCAGTATACTTGCTGAAAATTAGTAAGATATGGTAAAATAGTACTGTTTTATTGGAGGAAGTGTGTTATGCGAAGAAAAAAACACAAACGAAGTTCCAATATGGTACTGATGTATACCAGGAATGCACCTAATGCAGAATTAAAGCAGCTTCAGCTGAAACCCTGGATTATCTATGGTGCATTGATTGTCTTTTCCATCCTAATTGGCGTTATCATTGGATATTTTATCTATGAGGAAAGAATTTGGGAGACAGCCATTACTGTAAACCAGGAAAAGACCCAGCTAATCCAGGAGCTGGAAACGAAAAATCAGGAACTTGAACAAAAGATGAATGCTTCAGCGGCGGAGTACGAAATGAAAATCAGCGGGCTGGAGGAAGAAATTAAACTTCTCAGCAATTCCTTAAATTCGTCGATTAAAAATGAGGAGGAGCTGGCGCAGCAGCTGGAGAAGCAGCAGACCCCCACGGAGTTTCCGCTGTCCGGTTTAGCTTCCATGGAGGAGGCAGAGGAGGATGGAAATCCGATTTGTGTATTTCAGGCCTCTGAGGGCACTTTTGTACTGGCCGCAGCCAGTGGAATTGTGGACAGTGTAATAGAAGATGCGGTGTATGGAAACAAGGTATGTATCGACCACGGCAATGGCTATAAGACCATATACAGAAATAAGGGGACTCCTCAGGTGCGATTGGGCGATAGTGTTATTCAAGGATCCCAGCTGTTTTCTGTAACAAAAGACAATACGCAGTTAGGATACCAGGTAATGTATGAGGGAGAGTATATAAATCCCACTGATATATTAGCAATAAACGGTTAAACGGAAAGGTGGCAGAATGAAAAAGAAAGAGTTAAAGATCAGCACATTAATTGGCAAGGGTTGTGTCGTTGGCGGTGATTTTAAGGCAGTAGGCTCTGCCAGGATTGACGGAACAGTAGAAGGTGATATTTCTGTGGAAGGAACTTTGATACTAGGTGCCGGAAGCTTTGTGGAAGGCAATATTACAGCACAGTCCGTGCTGGTTTCGGGAGAGGTAAACGGCAATATCCAGGCACCTGTCAGGACCGAGCTTGTGGCAGGAGCCAAGGTGTTGGGAGATATCGAGACGGCTGTTATTGTCGTCGATGAAAATGCTATCTTCCAGGGCAGATTAGATATGAACCAGGCAGTTCCCGCAAAGAGAGTCAGGGCAAAAAACATAAGAGCCGGCAAGAAGAGCGCCAAGGCCATGCTGGCTGAGGCTTTGAGCGAGACGGAGGAGTTGGATTTTTCTGAGAATAAGGAAGCAGCAGCTTCAGAGACTGAGACGAATTCGGAGAATGAATAAATAAATAGTAGAATAAAACCACTGTCAGAATTTCGGTAATTCTTACAGTGGTTTTTGAATGTTGCTGCAGGACTACTCGTCCTGCTTTTTTTCTTCTAATCGTTTGAAAACCATATCGTAGCCGTCGTTGCCGTAATTCAAGGAGCGGTTAACGCGGCTGATGGTAGCAGTGGAGGCTCCTGTTTTCTCTGCAATATCCAGATAGGTACATTTGTCTTTCAGCATGGAAGCAACTTCAAAACGCTGGGATAAGGAAAGAAGCTCATTCACAGTACATAAATCCTCAAAGAACGAATAGCATTCTTCCCGGTCCTTTAAGGTAAGTATGGCGTCAAATAAAGAATCCACAGCAGCGTTCCGTATTTTATTGTTCATCGTAAAATACCTCCGAATACTTTTATACTGTAAAGTTTTACAGTTGTGATGTAATCATAACACAGGAGTTGTAAAAAGTAAAGGGGAAACAAAATACTTGCTATGTAGTTTTCAATACTATATAATAGAGCATAGAGATATCATGACGGGTTAAAACAGCAAAATCGAAACAGCTTGTCAGGGGGAAGGATACTATGACGATTGATACAGCAGATTTATTGAACAGCATAATGGAGAGCTTAGACAGGATGCCGTACATTAAGCCATCCGACATTCCGTCGCTGGATTTATATATGGATCAATTGACAACCTTTATGGATGGGAAGCTGCGCCAGACCTCCAGATATCCGGATGGAGACAAGATATTGACCAAAACCATGATCAATAATTATGCGAAAAATGACTTGCTGCCTCCGCCGGAAAAAAAGAAGTACTCCAACGAGCATATCATGATGCTCATTTTCATCTATTATTTTAAAGGTATTTTGTCCATTAATGATATTCAGGAGTTGTTAAAGCCTATATCGGACCAGTATT
>CAMAHO010000086.1 GCA_945834545.1 uncultured Lachnospiraceae bacterium
CCTGATATACATCAAAATCTATATCCTTCGGCACCTGACATTTCCTGTAGCTGTTTAGGATTTTCTCCACTATATAATCTGTTCCGCACCTTACCCATTCCTGATACATTTCTTCAAAATAAAAGGTAGGTGATATATTACTGTCCTTCTCTCTTATTACCAGTCCGCTTAGAGAAACCGAATTATTTTTTACTACCTTTTGAATTTCAACCTCATAGTTTTCACCAAGCTTTTTTGAAACCGCATCCTTAATGATTTCTTCAAATTCACTATTTTCAAATTTTGTTTGATTCATCCTTCTCTTCCTTTCTTCTTGCAAATCGAACTGCTTGTCTCAAAACAAAAAACAGTAAACCACCCTATGTGGTTTACTGTCTCATAAGCAAAAACAAAGGAACCCAAAAACTATACTCTGGATAAATACTCCCCGGTTCTGGTATCAATCTTGATGGTTTCACCCTGATCTACGAAAAGTGGAACGGATACCTGAGCACCGGTCTCTACGATAGCAGGCTTGCTGGCACCGGTAGCTGTATCTCCCTTAAAGCCAGGCTCTGTCTCTGTGATAACAAGCTCAACAAACAGAGGAGGTTCTACAGAGAAGACACTTCCATTGTGGGAACATACCTTACACATCTCATTCTCTTTCACGAACTTCAATGCATCTCCAACGGTCTCAGCATTCAAAGCCACCTGGTCATAGGTCTCAGTATCCATAAAGTAGAATAAATCACCGTCTGCATAAAGATACTGCATGTCCTTTCTGTCGATACGAGCCTGAGGGCATTTTTCAGTAGGTCTGAAGGTTCTTTCAACCACACCGCCACTCTTGATATTTTTAAGCTTTGTACGTACAAATGCTGCGCCCTTACCGGGTTTTACATGCTGGAATTCAATAATCTGGAACACATTGGAATCTAATTCAATCGTAATACCATTTCTGAAATCACCTGCAGAAATCATAAAATAATCCTCCGTTATTAACAAAATAATTCGTTACTAGTTTAATATACTTGTCCGTAGATTTCAACACTTTTTTTTAAAAGCATACATTTTTATTTTAACATGCCTCTACTTGTCTCACGACCTCATCAATTGCTTTTAAATATCCCTCCAATCCAAGGCCGAAAATTTGACCATCGCAGGCAGGAGCAGTCACGGAAATCTTCCGAAATTCCTCTCTTGAAGTGATATCTGAAATATGAATTTCTATCTTTGGCATGGTCACACTAGCCAGAGCATCGTGTATGGCATAGCTATAGTGTGTATACGCGCCGGGATTAATGACAATTCCCTGGGTTCCGTCAAAGTAAGCATCCTGTATACGATCAATAATTGCACCCTCGTGATTGCTCTGAAATACTTCTATTTCTGCATTCATTTCTTTCGCTTTTTGGGCAATCATATTTAACAGATACTCATAATCCCGTTTCCCATAGATTTGCCTTTCCCGTATTCCCAAAAAATTCAAATTCGGTCCGTTAATTACCAAAAGCTTCATATAGTCTGTCCTTTCCGCTGTCAAACATTCTATCGTCCGCTTTTTCTCAAACCAAAAACAATCTCGTCTATAATATCATCCATTGGCATTTCATCCACATCCACAATCACATCAGCACAGCTGCAGTAGGCCTCTTCTCTCTCCTTTATCAGCTGTTTTATCCGTTCTAATGGATTCTCACACCTTAATAGGGGTCTTGTCACATCCCCCTTTAATCTCTCATACACTGTCTCCGGGCGAATCCTAAGATAAACAACGCCACCCAATTCCTTTAACAGTGCTCTGTTTTCTGGGCGTACCGGGGTGCCGCCTCCTAAGGAAAAAACACCCTTTCTCTTTCTTTGTATCAATTCCTGTAAGAGTTCCGTCTCCATTTGCCGAAAAACTTCCTCTCCTTCTTCCGCAAAAATAGAAGAGACACTCTTACCGCATTTTTTTTCCAAAAGCTTGTCGGTATCCAGACATTCCTGTTTCAGCAAAAATGCAAGCTTTGTGCCGATTGTGGTTTTTCCGCATCCCATAAACCCAATTAGCACCACGTTGTTCTTTGATCCCTTCATTTGTATCATATCAACCTCTTTGTCTCCCATTTCCGTCCTGGAATATTAGATTACAGTTCTGAGAAATGCTCTCTCACATAGTCAAAGGTTTCTGTTGCAAGCTCTTTTGTAATCTTTATATCATTCCATAGCTCGTAGGCAATAATCCCCTGATAAACCAACATCCGCAAACCGTTATAGGCCCTTCCTCCGGCTTCACGCACCTTTTTCATGAAAACCGTCTCCTGTGGGTTATATACCAAATCATACCCCACGGAAACCTTTTTATAAAACGCGCTATCCATGACAACTGCATTGTCAACCTCCGGAAACATGCCCACATTGGTGGTCTGGATGACCAGATACTTATGCTCTCCAGTAAGCTGATTTAACTGCTCCAGGGGATAGGATTCCACAGCCAGCTCCTGGTGAAAAGCTCTGATTTCATCCCGAATCTTATCTGCTTTTTCTTTGGTACGATTAAATATGTAAATGGACTCTACCTTGTTCTCTGCCAGCATGAGGGCTACCGCTCTGGCTACTCCTCCTGCGCCTAGAATAACGACTCTGGTACCCTCCAAAAAAATATCATCATCCTGCATTGCACGAAGTAAGCCGGGCATATCCGTATTGTACCCTTTATAACCATTGGATACACGAACCAGAGTATTGACAGCCCCGATTTTTTGTGCCAGCGAATCTATTTCTACCAGTGACTTCATAACCTCTCCCTTATGAGGGATAGTCACATTCAGTCCATGGATACCTAACCCAAATGCACCCTTTACTGCTGCTTCCAAATCCTGTTCCTCCACATGAAAGGGCACATAAACAGTATGAATACCTGTTTTTTCTGCCAGATAATTGTGAATGGCCGGTGATTTTGTATGCTCTACCGGGCAGCCCATCACACCTAGCACTTTTGTATGTCCATCAATCATTACATTATTCCCTTTCGTCTGATATCTTGCCGGAGTGCCTCCACAACCACATTACAAAACGCTCCAGATATCGTTTCAAAACAATCTGAATCTCTTCTTTTTTATCAATGGGCTCCACTAGGAAGGAAACCAAACCTGCTCTATTGGCGCCCCAAATGTCAGTAAACAGCTGATCTCCTATAGATATTGTGTTTTCCTTGTTGGTACCCATTTTCTGCATTCCCTGCTCATATCCTTTCACAGAAGGCTTACCGGCGTGAAATATGTAGGTTCCTCCCACCTGTTCACAAAAGCTTTTCACCCGTTCTTCCTTGTTGTTTGACAGGAAACAATATTGGTAACCCAGACTCTGCAGTTTGCTAAATAAGCATTTTGCCCTCTCATCAGCAGGGGCTCCGTGTTTTACAAGGGTGTTGTCAATGTCAAATAGGATTCCGCGAGTGCCCTGTCTATATAGTTTTTCATACTCTATGGAATAGGCATCCTTCACCATAAAGCTGGGATACAGACCTTGTAACAACATCTTATTCATCCTTTCCTGACTTTTTTCGACCACGATAAGCCCAAAATTTATTCACCAGAAAATTAATTGGTGTTGTGATGACTATGTTCAAGATCGGTGCAATAAAATCCGGAATGTGCAGCACATCCACCCATACAATCAAGAGAACATAGCTTAACAATAGTGTCCCCAGATAAGATACAAAGGTCTTTCCTAATGCCTTCCACCAGGCTTGTCCACTCTTGTCTTCTCCTCGAAACACATAGGTATGATTCCAGAAAAAAGAGTTCAATATACTGATGACATACCCTAATACATAGGCTATATGATACGGCATAATCATTTTGAGCAATATGTACATAACATACATAACAGCCGCATTGGACAAGCCAACCAAAACAAATTGGACAAACTGAAGAAACTTTTCGTACACTTCACGGGACAGCTTCAGTCGAAATACCTTATATAGAAAGAAATAGATTAATCTTTCTAACAGTTCCCACAACTTAATCATCTTCTTCTCCTTTTTTCTTCTGAGATAGCGAGGTTTTACGCTTTAGCAGTGCAACTACCTCTATATTGGCTGTCCAGGGAAATTGGTCAACTGCCACCGCCTTCTCAAGATAATATTCATTTCCCAGAAAAACCTCTAAATCTCTGACTAAGCTTGTTGTTTTGCAAGAAATATACACAATATGATCCACTTGATATTGTATTATTTTTTGCAATGCTTTGGGATGGATTCCATCTCTGGGCGGATCCAAGACGATATAATCCGGTTTTTCCTGAATTTCATCCAAAACCTTCAGTACATCTCCAGCCAGGAAAGATACATTGTGTAAGCCATTGGCCTTTGCACTTTCCTTAGCTGCTTCCACTGCCTCTTCCACGATCTCTACTCCAATAACCTTGGTAGCCACTGGTGAAAGAAGTTGTGTAATCGTTCCTGTCCCGGAATACAAGTCATACACAATCCCCTTCTGAGTTTTACCCACATACTCTCTCACAGTGTCATACAGTACCTCTGCGCTGTAGGAGTTTGTTTGAAAAAAGGAAAAAGGGGAAACCTCAAAGGTAAGCCCCAGCAGTTTCTCATAAAAGGAAGTTTTGCCATACAAAATCTTGGTTTCGTCACTTTTTACCACATCTGACAGAGAATCATTGACAATGTGCAGGATACCAGCAAAGCTTCCAGACAGCTTCTCTTCCGTTTCCAGTTTCAAAAGCTCTTCTTGATACTCTTGCAAAATTCTTTCTTCGTACCGGCTCTCTATCTGAGAGGAGGTAACCAATGCCAGAAGGATTTCTCCCGTTGCAGCAGCTTTTCTAACCAGCAGATGTCGCAGATATCCGATATGCGTCATCTTATGAAAGAAAGAAATTTCTCTATTCGCGAAGAATTCTCTTGTCAGCTTCAGTATTTGTCTGTAATCCTCATCAACAATTAGGCAGTCTGACACATCCACCAGGTCATACATGCTTCCTCGCCTATGTAAACCCAGCATTAACGGTCCGTCCTTATACTCATTTCCAAAAGAGAATTCCATCTTATTTCGGTACTCGTAAGCCTTTGGACTAGCCTTGATTCCTTGATACAGATACTCCCCCTGCCTGCTTAATAGCACCTGATCCAATAGTCTTTTTACCTGCCCTGACTTCAAAGCCAGCTGTTCTTCATAGTTCATGGAGAGATAGGTACATCCTCCACACACACCAAAATGGGAACACGAAGGTCCGCTTTCTACAGGTGCCTTAGTAAGCACCTCTAAAAGAACGGCCTCCGCCTTCCCTGAATGTTTTTTTGTAATTCGAAAACGAATCCTCTGACCCGGTATGGTATTTTTCACCACCACAACCTGGTCTTCAACCATAACGATACCTTTGGCAGGATAGTCTACTCGCTCCACTATCCCTTCCAATATCTCTCCCTTTTTCATGTAGCAATTACTCCTTAGTAATTGGTAACAGGAACGGATTCATCTTCAAAAATATCCTCTTCTTCGTCATCCTCATCGAAATCATCGAAATCGTCATCCATAAACTCATCACAGCCTGAACCGAATTTCTGATACAGGAAATAAACCAGCCCGGCTACGACTGCCACAATACCAATCACAGCCAACACCCATACAACCGGACTACATTTCTTTTTTGGTTCTTCCTTTCGATTTAATAACTCATTCAATCTTGCTCTTTCCAACAAAGCATCAATTTTATCCATAGCTTTACCCTCCGGATTTCTATGTTGTGTAGATAAATTATAGCATAGAAGCACTGACATTTCTATACTTGATATAGGAATATTGTATGAAAATATCACAATTCTATTCTATTTTTTGCAATTTCGCAAAGGAGGCATACATAATTTTTTGACCTGATTGGTCAAAATCCACTGTCACTACATAGTCTCTGGGGCCCTTTTCAATCTTTAATACCGTACCATCACCAAACTTTATATGTGTAATCCGATCGCCCACTTCATACCCAAGAGCTCCCTCGTCGGTGGCCATATCCACGCCCTTTTTTATCTCATTTAAGCGATTTATCTTCTTTACGCTTTGAAGAATATATGGCTTGGATACGAGCTCTTTCCTTTTTTGCGTGTCTGTAATCGGGAAACCCATTTTCTCCATCATGCTCTGTCTGTCAAAGCCGCGATTCTCTGTTGTTTCCCGTAAATAGCCAATGGTATTATCCAGAAGAGACGCAGGGATTTCTCTCACGAAACGGCTGACGGCATTATACTGTGTTTCCCCACGAATCATACGGCTTCTGGCGCAGGTCAGGGTAAGCTCCTTCATGGCACGGGTAATCCCCACATAGGCAAGGCGTCTTTCCTCCTCCATTTCATCCGGATTATCAGCACCGATGCACATACCGCTGGGGAAAAGGCCGTCCTCCATACCAGCTATGAATACATAGGGGAATTCCAAGCCCTTTGCACTATGTAGTGTCATGAGCAGAACCGTCTTTTCATCCTCCTTGACACTGTCAATATCCGCAACCAGAGCTACCTCCTCCAGGAAGTCAGTAAGTGTCACCTCTTCATCCTGCTGTTCCTCAAACAAAACCGCCTTGGTAATCAATTCATCGATATTTGCCAATCGTTCCTCAGCTTTTTCCTCTTCCTCAGCATCATACAAGTAATCCTTGTACGCAATGACCTCCAAAACATTTTTAATCAAATCCTCCAAGGTATAACTGGACAATCCACTGCGCAGGACACGAATCATATTCACAAAGGCTTCTATTTTTTGAGCTGTTTTGCCAAGCCCCGGAATCTCTTGCGCCTCACACATGGCAGCAAAAAGTGAGATGTCCTTTTGTCTGGCATAGGCCTCTACTTTATCCATAGTTGCGTTACCAATGGCCCTCTTGGGGACATTGATAATCCTGCGCAGGGCCACATCATCTCTACCGTTATCAATGGTCTTTAAATATGCCAGGATGTCCTTTATCTCCGCTCTGGAATAGAAATTCACTCCGCCTACTACATGGTAGGGGATACCCTCCACCACCATTCGTTCCTCCAACATTCTGGCTTGCGCATTGGTACGATAGAGAACCGCAAATTGGTTATACATGGCCTCCCCACTTTTGACTCTTGACAAGATGCTTGAGGCAATGTATTGCGCCTCCTCATAGCCACTGTCAAGCTGCATAAAGTGTACCTTGTCTCCCTCTGCCTTCTGTGTCCAGAGAGCTTTATTCTTTCGTCTTTCATTGTGCATTATGACAGCATTGGCAGCATCCAGGATATTTCTGTTGGAACGGTAGTTTTGTTCCAGCTTAATGACCTGCGCTTCCGGATAATGTGTCTCAAAGTCCAAAATATTTCGAATATCTGCACCACGGAACTTGTAAATCGACTGGTCATCATCTCCTACCACACATAAATTACGATATTTCGATGCCAACAGTCGGATTAGTTCAAACTGTGCCTCGTTGGTATCCTGGTATTCATCCACCATAATGTATTTAAAACGTTCCTGATAGCCCTCCAATACCATGGGATCTTTTCTGAAAAGCTCAACCGTTTTCATAATGATATCATCAAAATCCAAGGCATTGTTTTTCCTCAGCGTATCCTGATATTCCCGATACACCTGAGCGATTAATTGCTTCTTATACTCCCCGTTTGCTTCGGCTTCATATGCATCCGGCGTTAACAAGCTATCCTTTGCCTTGGAGATTGCTGCCATAAAGGTTCTTTCTTTATACATCTTAGCATCTATATTAAGTCTCTTGCAAATGGCTTTTACCACGGATTTCTGATCATCCGTATCATAAATCGTAAATCGTGTATCATAGCCGATATGATCTATATAGCGTCGTAGTATTCTGACGCAAGCCGAATGGAAGGTGCTGACCCAAATCTGGTCTGTTCCAAAGCTTACCAGTCGATCCACTCTCTCTCGCATCTCAGATGCCGCTTTATTGGTAAAGGTGATGGCAAGTATATTCCACGGATTCACAGCCTTCTCTTCAATCAGATAGGCGATTCTGTGCGTCAAGGCTCTGGTCTTCCCACTTCCGGCTCCAGCCAAAATCAATACCGGCCCTTCCGTTGTAAAGACAGCCTTCTTTTGTTCCTCATTCAAGGTATCGTAAATACTCATAATGTCACTCCAGTGTTACTAATCCATAAGAAAATCCCAGCCGCTTTGTTGACCGGGATTTCCGTTTTACAAGATACTAAGTATGTTTCCTCTGATGTCATTTTTGAATGTCATTCTCATCAAAGACATCGCCGCACTCAGGACAGAATTTCGGCGGATGAGCAGGATCTTCCGGCTCGTATCCACACTTATCACATTTATACAAAGGTGCGCCTTCCGGTTTTTTGCTGCCACAATTGGTGCAGAACTTTCCTTGATTTACAGCACCACAGGAGCAAGTCCAGCCTGCCTCGGAAGGCTTAGGTGCTCCACATTCCATACAGAACTTGCCTCGGTTATCACTCTTACCGCAGGAACAGGTCCAACCTAGGATAGGCGCCTGATTCGCACCTGCCGTTGCCTGCTGTTGCATCCCCATCTGATAGAAGCCCTGGGCATTGGTCGCTCCCATTTGTCCCGCCATATTCATATTAGCAAATGCAAACATAGGTCCCGTGGCAGTATTCCCCGCAGCCGTTTTCATTGCCTCTCCCGTAGCTTCGGTCATATAGGCTCCGGCCATCATGGGATCCTTTAAGGTTCCCCTTACTTGAAGCTCCTGGATAACCTTTAAGTCCTCAGGAGGAACGGTAGGCGGATCCATGCTGACAGTGACTACCTCAATTCCTCGTAACTTTATCCACTTTGTAGAAAGTGCCTCATTTAGATAATCCGCCAATTCTGAGCAATGCTGAGGAACCTGAGATGGACGAATCTCCAAATTAGATAGTTTCCCTAAAGCCGGAGTCAGCGCAGCCACAAACTCCGTTTTCATCTGGGACGCAATCTG
>CAMAHO010000087.1 GCA_945834545.1 uncultured Lachnospiraceae bacterium
CTACTTATGCGTCCAGCCAACCCGGTGCCCTGCTATTTCGGAACCCGGTGCCCTGGCCTTATGGATTTTGCTTGTCATAAAGGGTAGAAGAATGTATAATTTTGCACTAGATACAGGACTTTATCAGAAGTCATAATTCTCGGACTTGCGGAAGGGGAAAGATACATGGGAGAAGCAGGAAATAGTATTGAATTGAAGCATATTACCAAACAATATGAGGACGGATTTACAGCAGTCTCAGATTTTAATCTGGAGGTGAAACGAGGGGAGTTTGTTACCTTCCTAGGCCCCTCCGGCTGTGGGAAAACCACAACCCTACGCATGATCGCCGGGTTTGACCTGCCCACCGAAGGGGAGATTTTATTGGATGGCAAATCCATCACCAATCTACCCCCTAATAAGAGACCCATTAATACGGTCTTTCAGAGATATGCTCTGTTCCCACATATGAATATCTATGAGAATATTGCCTTTGGACTAAAGCAGAAGAAGACTCCGGCGGATGTCATTGCCAAGAAGGTGAAGAAGGTTCTGACCCTGGTGGATTTGGAGGGCTTTGAAAAGAGACGAGTTTCTACTCTTTCCGGTGGACAGCAGCAGAGAGTGGCGATTGCAAGAGCTCTTGTGAACGAGCCGGAAATCCTGCTCTTGGACGAGCCTCTTGGAGCCCTGGATTTAAAAATGAGAAAGGAAATGCAGCTGGAGCTTAAGGCCATGCATGAGAAGCTGGGGATTACCTTTATCTATGTTACCCATGACCAGGAAGAGGCCCTTACCATGTCGGACAAGATTGTGGTTATGTCAGAGGGCAGGATGCAGCAGATCGGTACCCCGGAGGATATCTATAATGAGCCTGTAAATGCTTTTGTGGCGGACTTTATCGGCGAAAGTAATATCTTTAACGGCATTATGACCGGGAAGCTTAAGGCCCGCTTTTGCGGTGGAGAATTTGAATGTGTGGATGATGTGGAGGAAGGAACCCACATCACAGCGGTTGTCCGTCCTGAGGATGTGCTGCTGACAGCACCCGAGGAGGGCATTATACAAGGCGTGGTAAGCTCGGTTATCTTTAAGGGCATGCATTATGAGATTACGGTTATCTGCGGCAAAAATGAGATGGTGGTTCAGTCTGTCAAGACAGCTCAAATCGGAAGTACCGTGGGAATCCAGGTGGAGCCGGACAACATTCATATCATGATTGCCGAGGACCATACCAATATCTTTTACGCTGAGTGGAACAAAAATCAAAAGCTGGAGTACAACGGAACCAAGCTTGACACAAGTGTCACAAAAATCATCAAGGGAAGCCGACGGGATGCAGACGGAACCCTCTATGATGAGAATGGTGAGGTTGTGGATATTGATAAGACAAAGGTAGTCATAACCATACAGCCGGATGACATTGAAATGACGGACAATGTGGAAGAAGGGCTGGTGGAAGGCTATATCAGCAACCTGATTTACAAGGGTGACCATTACAGCTATGTCATTCATTCGGACCTGGGCCAGGATTTCATTGTAAACGATGAAAACCTTTGGAACATGGGAGACCAGGTGGGCTTGATTATGCCTGTGGATAAAATGACCTTTACACTGAAGAGATAAGGAGAAGAGGAATGAAGAACATGTCTTTTTCCAGAAAAAGCCTCGGTATTCCTTATCTGCTTTTTCTGTCGTTATTTGTAGTGGCTCCGCTTTTAGTGTTGTTTTATTATGGATTTACAAATGGGAGCGGCCGGTTCACCTTTGAAAATCTAACAGATTTCTTTACCAATCCCAATACCTTGGGTACTTTGTGCTACAGCCTGGCCCTGGCGCTGGTGACAACCTTGGTGTGCTTGCTATTGGCCTATCCCACAGCCTATATTTTGGCCACCAGCAAATTAAAAAGAAGGTCCGTGGTGATTATGCTGTTTGTGATGCCCATGTGGATTAACTTTTCCCTCCGTATCACAGCCTTGAAGGAGGTTTTGACCTGGATTGAGGGGAATCTGGCATATTATCCCTTTCTCAATTCAGTCATAGGTATGACTTACGACTTTCTGCCCTTTATGATTTTACCAATCTTTAATACCATAACCCGTCTGGACCCCGCATTGCTGGAAGCGGCAAGGGATTTGGGGGCAGACGAAAAGGAGGCCTTTTTAAAGGTTACCCTCCCCCTTTCTATGCCGGGAGTGATTTCCGGCGTGTCTATGGTGTTTTTGCCGGCAATGACAAACTATGTTGTCCTGGATATGTTGTATAACAGCACCTACATTATGGGTAGCCTGATTGGAAGCTATTTCTCTGCCTACAACTGGCACGGTGGCTCTATGATCAGCTTGATCTTGCTAGTGATGATTTGTCTCTTTACCCTGTTTACTAAGACAGAGGAGGAGAATCCGAGGGGAGGTGCCCTGCTATGAGAAAGAAGAACAATGCATGGAAAATCCTGATTGTCAGCTTTGTATTTCTGTTTCTCTACCTGCCGATTTTGATTCTGGCTTTTTACAGCTTTACCACCTCTGCAAATATTGGCACGGTACAGGGCTTTTCTTTAGACAATTACAGGACCCTTTTTACCAGCCCGGAGCTGGTACAGATGATCGTGGGTACCCTAGTGTTGGCGTTCACGGCGGCAACCCTGTCCACCATATTGGGAACCTTGGGGGCCATTGGTTCCTTCTATTCCAAGAAGAATTTGTCCCGGCTGATGTCCACCACCAACCAGATTCCGGTTATCAATGCGGATGTGGTGACCGGATTTTCCATCTGTATTTTGCTGGTGGTTGCTCTGGGGGTCAGCAAGGACACCTATATTCCCCTGGTTATTGGGCATGTGGTATTAGGCGCTCCCTTTGTTTATCTGTCGGTTTTGCCTAAGCTGATGCAGATGGATGGCAGTATTTATGAGGCCGCCCTGGATTTAGGCGCCACCCCCTTTACAGCTCTGCGGAAGGTAGTACTGCCTCAGATTCTGTCCGGTGTGTTATCCGGCTTTGCTTTGTCCGTGACCTTATCTTTAGATGACTATTTCGTTGCAGTTTACACGAAACCTGCAACCTTCGATACTATCAGTACCTACGTGGTCAATGCCACCAAGGGCTCCCAGACAACCATCAAAACGGCACTATGGGCCCTGTCTACGGTAATCTTTTTCGTGGTTGTCCTCGTTGTGCTGGGAATGAACCTAAGAACGGCAAAGGAAGAAGGAAAGGGGGCAGAGGTATGAGAATAAAGAGCTGCTTATTAAAAATTGGCCCCCTGTGGCTTGGGCTGTTTCTTGGAATAGCTCTGCCTGTGCTTCCTGCAAAGGCCGGACAGGATGAGATTGTTCTCAGGGTATGTAATTGGGAGGAATACATTGACCTGGGAGACTGGGATGAGGAAGAAACCATTGACCTGGACAGTGGAGATATCTTAGGTGAGAATTCCATGATAGAGGACTTTGAAGTCTGGTATGAGGAGACCTATGGAAGGGAGGTTAGGGTGGAATACTCCACCTTTGGCACCAACGAGGACTTATATAACATGCTCACCCTGGGGGATGTGTATGATATTGTGTGCCCCTCCGAGTATATGATTATGAAGCTTATGGCAGAGCAGGAACTGGTGCCCTTGTCGGAGGAGTTTTATGATACGGATATAGAAGAGAATTATTACAGCAGGGGGCTTTCTCCCTACATAAGGGAAATTTTCGAGCGGAGTAAAATCCAGGGCGAGAGCTGGTCCAAATATATGGCAGGCTATATGTGGGGGCTTACCGGCATTGTGTACAATCCCGAGCTAGTCAGCAAAGAGGACGCAGCTACCTGGAAGATACTGAATAATCCCGCCTATTACAGGCAGGTTACCTTAAAAGACAATGTGAGGGATTCCTATTTCGCCGCAGTGGGCGCATTAAAGTCCAAGCTGCTTACCAGTTCCGCTTTTTTAAATGATCCGGAGTATGAGAAACACCTGGAAGAAGAGATGAATGACACCAGCCCGGAGACCATTGCGGCAGTGCAGGAGTATTTGCAGCAGGTGAAGGATAATGCCTATTCCTTCGAAACGGATTCCGGCAAGGCAGATATGATTACCGGTAAGGTACTGGCCAATTATCAGTGGTCGGGCGATGCCTGCTACACCCTGGATCAGGCTGAGGAGGATGGAGTAGAGCTTTGCTTTGCCATTCCGGAGGAAGCCACCAATATTTATTTTGACGGATGGGTTATGCTGAAGAGAGGCATCGGAGAGGATGCAGGGAAAAAGCATGCCGCGGAGGCATTTATCAATTTCCTCTCAAGACCTGACAATGCTGTCAGAAATATGTACTATATCGGATATACCTCCGTGATTTCCGGAGGAGAGGACAGTCGGATTTTTGAGTATGTGGACTGGAATTATGGGGCAGAAGAGGATGAGGAGGATGTCAGCGAGTATGATTTATCCTACTTCTTTGGAGAAGGGGAGGATGCTGTATTAACCGTTCCCACAGAGCAGCTAAACAGGCAGCTGTTGTGTCAATACCCCAGTGACGAGGTGATTGCCCGCTCTTCCATCATGATATATTTTGACGAAGAGCAGACGGAAGCCATCAATAAAATGTGGATTGGTGTTCGCTGCTTTAACCTGAAAAAGGTTCCTGTTTGGGTCTGGGGAATGATGGTGGTTTTGCTGGCAGCGGTGGCTGCTGTCAGTATCCGTAGACGATGTAACAAGTAAGGATATATGAGCAAAGAGGTGTAGAGAAGAGAAATCTAAAAGAAAATCTGATATAAGAGAACGAAAAAAAGGAGATAGCGTATGGCAAAATGGAGTAGGGTACAGTTTCAACCAGGTGTTGGCCTTGGAGAAAACGGAAACAGAGTGACGGCTAGCAAGGAGCATATAGCGCTGTCCTGTGAGGCCGCAAGAGAAGGTATGGTGCTTTTAAAAAATGAGAATCAGGTGCTGCCCTTGCAGAAGGGAGCCCGTGTTGCATTGTTTGGAAAGGCCACCATTGACTATGTGAAGGGCGGCGGCGGAAGCGGCGATGTCACTGTCTCCTATATTAGAAATCTCTATGAAGGATTTAAGCAGCTAGGGGCCAGAGTGGAGGTCTTTCAGAAGTTGGCGGCTTTTTATGAGGAAAATGTGAAGCAGCAATACAAGGAGGGTAAGGTTCCCGGCATGACAGTGGAGCCGGAGGTGCCTAAGAACTTGCTGCAGCAGGCCAGAGCCTACACAGATACTGCCATCATCAGTATCTGCCGTTTTTCCGGTGAGGACTGGGACAGAAGAAGCAGCCTGGATGAAGGAAAGGCAAAAAGTCTGGCTGACCCAAACCAGGGAGCCTCCATCTTTGAGAGGGGGGATTTTTATCTCACCAATGCAGAGGAAAAGATGGTACAAGCTGTCTCTGAGGCCTTCCCCAAGGTAGTGGTGGTGCTCAATGTGGGGGGCATGGTGGATACCACCTGGTTCCATAAGAACAATCAAATTCAATCCGTTTTACTGGCACTGCAGGGTGGTATGGAAGGAGGCCTGGCAGCAGCACAGCTTCTTTGCGGTCTGGACAATCCCAGTGGTAAGCTGGTGGATACCTATGCAGAGAGATTGGAGGATTACCCCTCATCTGCAAACTTCCATGAATCAGATAAATATGTAGATTATACAGATGACATCTATGTCGGTTATCGGTATTTTGAGACCATACCGGGTATGGCGCAGAAGGTCGTATATCCCTTCGGATACGGACTGTCTTACACCAGCTTTCGATTATCGGAGGCTGTCATTACAAAAAAGGATGACAGCTTTTTGGTGGAGCTTAATGTAACCAATACGGGGGATATGGCCGGCAAGGAGGTTGTGCAGGTATATGCGAAAGCCCCACAGGGTAAGCTTGGCAAACCGGCCAGAAGCCTGGTAGCTTTTGAAAAAACCAGACTCCTGCTTCCGGGAGAGAGCCAGCGAATGACTCTGACCTTTGACCGGTATCAGCTGGCCTCCTTTGATGATTTGGGGAAGGTACAGAAGTCTGCCTATGTTTGTGAAAAGGGAATCTACTCCTTCTATGTTGGCACTTCTGTGAGAGATACAAAGAAGAATGATTATGAATATTGTTTGGAGCAGGATGAGGTGGTGGAACAGCTGAGCAGCAAAATGGCGCCCACTTCTCTGGCAAAACGAATGCTGTCTGACGGAAGCTTTGAGGCTCTTCCCACAGGAGAACCGGTAGATACGGATGCTAATTTGTTACAGCAGCTGACCTTTGATGAGACAGAGGGCTTTGCACCGGATGTGGAAGCCGCTCAAGGAGTCCGTCTTTGGAATCAGAAGCCCGAGGACAAAAAGCTACTGCTTTTGGATGTGGCTGAGGGAAGGGCTACCTTAGAGGAGTTTATGGCTCAGCTTACAGACAGACAGCTGGCAGTTATGCTTGGAGGACAACCCAATACCGGCGTAGCAGACACCTTTGGCTTTGGAAATCTGCCGCAATACGGGGTGCCCAATGTGATGACGGCTGACGGCCCTGCGGGACTACGAATCCAGCCTCATAAGGGGATCTGTACTACAGCCTGGCCTTGTGCTACCCTGCTGGCATCCAGCTTTAACACTAGGTTGGTGGAGAGAATCGGAGAAGCCGGTGGTCTGGAGGTAAAGGAGAATAACATTGGGGTATGGCTGACGCCTGCCATCAATATCCACAGAAGTCCCCTTTGCGGACGCAACTTTGAATACTATTCCGAGGACCCGTACCTTGCAGGCAAGATGGGAATTGCCATGGTGAAGGGAATCCAGAGCAATCATATCGGTGCCTCCGTGAAGCATTTTGCACTGAACAACAAGGAGACCAATCGTAAGGAAAGTGATTCTAGAGCCAGCGAGAGAGCGATACGCGAGATCTATCTCAAGGCCTTTGAGATGATTGTAAAGGAAGCTGATCCTTGGACCATCATGTCCTCCTATAACATCATCAATGGACGCAGAGCCTCTGAAAATAAGGAGATGCTGGATGGTATTTTAAGAGACGAATGGGGCTTTCAAGGAATGGTTACCACGGATTGGTGGACCAGAGGGGAGCACTACAAGGAGCTTCTGGCCGGCAACGATATGAAGATGGCTAAGGGGTATCCGGACCGTCTGATGACAGCTCTCGAGCAAGGGGCTATTTCCAGAGCGGATTTGGAGAGAAGCGTGAGACGAGTGCTGGAGCTGATTATGAAGGTTGACTAGGAGACAAGGGAGATAATGAAGGACAACGGGGACAGGTCCATATGCCCCCGTTGTCCTCCTGATAGTATTTCTACTTGCGAAATAAGAGAAAATGACATATTATGTATCTTATCGCGGTTGTAATCCACTGATGTCAAGGGAATGGCATTGGATCAGGATTACAGAGAGACTATGGAAAATGAGGAAAAAAGATGGAATTGTATACCACTTGGAAGCAATTGATGGTACAAGGTGAGGCTTCAGCCTGGCAGGAAATCTATGTCAAGTTTTATCAGGCCTTTGTGGAAAAGGACAGATGGCTTCAATACATAGAGGGTGTGGGAACCACCTTGTTAGTAACAGCTATGGCGCTGATACTGGGTATTTTTCTGGGAATTATCGTGTCTATGATTCGTTCCGCCCACGACCAGCAGAGGCCGGGTCACAAGAATCTCATCCTTGGAATTGCCAACGCCATTTGTAAGGTATATACCACGGTGATTCGAGGAACCCCTATGATGGTTCAGCTGTTGATTATGGGAATGGTGGTGTTTGCAAGCAGCAGGAACTTTACTATGGTTGGTGCGTTGACCTTGGGAATTAACTCCGGCGCCTATGTGGCAGAGATTATCAGGGGAGGTCTGATGAGCCTGGATCCCGGTCAGGCGGAAGCTTCCAGGTCCTTAGGTCTGGGCTATCTTCCCACCATGATTTACATTGTAATCCCTCAGGCATTCAAGGCAATTTTACCTGCCCTGAGCAATGAGTTCATTATTTTGCTCAAGGACACCTCCTTAATTACCGTCATTGGCGGCAAGGAGCTTGTGTACGCAGCTCAGGGAATCATGGGACGCACCTACGAGGCAATGTATCCTCTGTTGGGTACGGCAGTGATTTATTTGGTGTTAGTTATGATATTTACCTGGCTTCAAGGAAAATTAGAGAGGAGGTTACGGGAAGGTGATAGACGTTAAGAATCTCAAGAAAAGCTTTGGCGGTCACGACGTGCTAACCGGCATTGATGAACACATCAGCAAAGGGGAAAAGGTTGTTATCATTGGTCCTTCCGGCTCCGGTAAGTCCACCTTCTTAAGATGTCTTAACCTGTTGGAAATTCCCACAGAGGGACAGATTTTAGTGGATGGCATTGATATCACAGACCCAAAGACCGATATTGATAAGATGCGTCAGCGTATGGGTATGGTATTCCAGCAGTTCAACCTCTTTAACAACTTGAATATTTTAGACAATATGACACTGGCTCCCGTAAAGCTTAAGCTGAAAACCAAGGAAGAGGCAGAAACAGAGGCTATAGAGCTACTTAAGCGCGTAGGCTTAGAGGATAAAGCAAAGGCCTATCCCAGCCAGCTCTCCGGTGGCCAGAAGCAAAGAATTGCAATCGTCAGAGCCTTAGCCATGCATCCCGAGGTCATGCTCTTTGATGAGCCAACCTCAGCCTTAGACCCGGAGATGGTAGGAGAAGTTCTGAATGTTATGAAACAGCTTGCCGACGAAGGCATGACCATGATAGTGGTTACACACGAAATGGGCTTCGCCCGGGAAGTAGGCACCCGCATCCTTTTCATGGATGGCGGAAAGATTGCCGAGCAGGGCACTCCCGAGGAAATATTTACCAATCCAAAGAATCCCAGAACAAAGGAATTTTTATCCAAAGTATTATAGACAGCATTAGGGACGGAGTTTTTTGTTGCTCCGTCCTTTTTGTTTT
>CAMAHO010000088.1 GCA_945834545.1 uncultured Lachnospiraceae bacterium
GATGCTTAGAGTAAATCTTCGTTTTTATGAAGCTTTAAGAAATGCTTTTATGTGTGTTTGGATAGGAACTATTGGGTTTATTGATGCAAAGGAAAAAATCATTCCTAATGAAATGATCTTAATAGGGATTGGTTCCTGGATACTTCTTACTATTTATGAGATTTTTTACATCGGATATGCATGGAAAAGCTGTCTGATGTTTGGTCTGGTGGGAGCAGGAGTGTGCGGAGGAGGAATGCTACTTATTGCTTTGATAGTGAAGTCAGCATTGGGAATGGGTGATGTTAAGATGTTTACAGTGTTGGGGTTGATTTACGGTCTCTCGATAACATATTCAATTTTACTATTCACCATGATTATTATGGCAATTATCTCTATTATTTTACTAATAGCGAAAAAGGTTACCAGAAAAACTGCCATACCGGTTGGACCCTTTACAATAATTGGTTTTCTGTTATGCATGCTTGCCGGTGTTTAGGAGGAAAAGACATTGAAGATTAAGATCATTGCAATTATTACACTTATTTTAGCGGGAATTCTTGTGACAGTTTCTTTTATCACACAGGATAATAAGGGTAAAGAGGAGTATCAGACTTATCTAAATGTGGCAAGAGATAATGCTTCAAGGGGGATTCCGTATACCTCAGCAGTTAATTACAGAGCGGCATTTGCATTAAGAAATGAGGATGAGTCCATTTATAGAGAGTATCTGGCGCAACTACAGCTATTGGATGATGGTCAATATGAGACAGCATTAAAGGATTATGTGAATCTTTATCCACAATCCCAGCAGGCTTATGAGGATTTGTGTACATATTATTATGAGTTAGAGAATTATGGGAAGGTAATAGATGTAGCATTGTCTGCCAGGGAGTCACAGCTGGCAACAGAGAAAGTGAAGAACTATTATCTGGAATGTGCATATAAATATAGAGTTATCCGCAGTGATTTACAGGAGGCACAATCCTATCTAGGAAATGTCGCATTAATAAAACAGAAAGATATGTATGGCTACGCTGAGGATTCGGGATATATCTATTTATTACCGGTTTTTGAGCAGGCCGGCTTTATGATGAGTGATGCAGCAGCAGCCATTGTCGATGGCGAATGGTGCATGATTAATAAAAAGGGATATGTCGTTGCGAAGCCAAGTAAAAAGGTGGATTTTATGTCTACTCTGGCTGGAGGAAGAGCCAGGGTAGCAATTGGTGGAAAATATGGATTCGTTACAAATAATCTGAAGGTACCGGATACACTTCCATATGACATGGCTTCCAACTATAAAAATAAGGTTGCAGCAGTATGTCAAAATGGGAAATGGGCATTAATTGGCGACGATGGCAGTAAGATTACTGAGTTTGTGTTTGACGATGTACTCTTGGATGAATTCGATACCTGCATTAATAACGGCGTTATTTTTGTGAAATCAGGTGAGAAATATTACATGGTAAATTCTCTTGGTGAGAAAATATGCGAAACCGGATTTGATGATGCGCGCCCATTCGCAGGGGATTATCCGGCAGCAGTTTGTGTGAATGGGAAGTGGGGATTCGTGGATGCTACAGGAGCCATGGTCATTGAACCAAAGTATGACGATGCTCGTTCTTTTAATATAGGTTTAGGCGGTGTTTGTGTTGAAGGAAAATGGGGCTTTATTACAACGGGGGAAGAATTCAGAATAGAGCCAACTTTTTATGATTGTAAAACTTTTTCCTCTAATGGCATATTAGCAGTTCAGGAAGAGGAAGGAAGCATGTGGGAATATATTAAGTTATTAGTTTATGAACGTTAACAGAGGGATAAAGGATGGATAACAATTACTACAATGATAACAACAGAACTGATAACGGCAGTATTTTGCAAAACACAGGGCAGAGCAACGCTCAGTACAGTGCTAAATACCAAGTGCCGGATACCTCACAATACAATAGCTTTGAGGGTAAGGCTTACTATGCAATGATGGAAGAGCAAAAGAAGGCTGCTGAAAAGAAAAAAAGAAATTTGATTTTAAACATTGCATCTGTAGTTGTTATTGTGGTAGCGATTCCAATTATCATTATTTCTGTAAAAAGAATTAGGAACAATATGGTAAAAAAATCTGCGTTTCAGAAAGTTAACTCGACTATGTTGTCCTCCAATTCGGATTTGTCGGATTTTGAGGTACTCTTTAACGAAACAGACAGCAAATCTGTAGTTGAGGAAATGAAAAATACTGGGATGAAAGAAAAGGTATCGGATTACTTTAAGGAAACAATGATTTCAAGCGGTGTTGCTGACGAAGCAGAGGTTTCTAAGTATGTAGACTACATTATGGATACTTTTTCAAGCTGGTTAGAGCAGAGTGACGGCACAGAGGTGGAAGAATTTCTAAATATGAAAATTGTTCAAGAAATTCTGAATGGTACGGGATTGAGTGTGGATGATTTACCTGATATAGGGGAACTAAAATTTTAGGATAGGAAACGGAGAACAGTGATATGGACATGGAATTTATATACGAAGAAAAAGATGGTAGCAAATTTCTGATAGCAAAGCAACCGGAGGACACGGAATTCGACTCTTTGGTTGTTGGCATGATTACGAATAATACCATACCCGGCGTGGCTCCGGCAATATTTACTCAAGTGGATGACTGTAAATATGTCAAGTATAATGTGACGGCTAAGATACCTCTAAAGGAGTATTTAACGGGGTATATTCAGAAACAGAGACTGATACAAGTTTTTACGGATATAGCCAGAGCAATGAGTAGCGTCGAGGAGTATATGATTGACCGTCATAATATACTGTTGGATGATGAATACATATTTGTTGACGCTGAGAGCGGAAAAACATCAACTATTTGTGTACCTTTTACACAGATGGAACAGGACGATGAGACAATCTTAAAGTTTTTCAAGAATGCGGTTTTTTCCGTTCAATTTGACAGAAGAGAAAATAATGACTATGTACCAAAGCTGATTGGATTTCTTAATGATTCCAAGACATTTTCAGTACAGTCATTCCTCAAACTCATGGATGAAATCATGTATGGTGAGGCTGCTACTCAGACCGGCTTTGCCTTGCAGTCCGGCATGACCGGATATATACCCCAGACAAACCAGGCAAACTATGACCCGCAGACAGGTCAACCGGTTCAGAACGGATATGCTCCACAGCCGGAGCCTTCAGGATTCGCTGGTCCTACAGGACAAACCGGACAGACAGGGTATACTGCGCAGCCTGGTTATAGCATACCGCAGGGTCAGACGGGATACACTGTCCAACCCACACAACAAGGTGTTAGTGCGCAGACAGGCCAAACGGCATACACCCCACAGCCTGCCCAGCCGGCTTATAATGGTCAGGCAGCTCAACCTGCTTTTACAGGGCAAACAGCACAGCCTCCTTTTGCAGCACAAACACAACCTCCCTTTACAGGGCAACCGGTGCAGTCCGGGTTTGGAAATGCTGGCATAGAATTGCCGGGAGGAACTCCCGCCACTCAGGAGAAGAAGAAAAAAGGACTCTTTGGCAAGAAGGAGGAAGCCCCCAAGGCAGAAAAGACGAAACATGAAAAAAAGAAAAATGCACCTGCACCGGAAATTCCCACATTTGCGATTCCGGGAACCGTACAGTCTATTGGAAACGGTATACCGACGCCGGGCCCCGCTGTAGTACCCCCAGTGGCACCAGTCGAAAAAGGAAACTCCGGAAAGCTGCCATTGTTTAAGAAGCAGAAGGAGGAAAAGGCGGCTCCTATACCCAATGTACCGCATCTTGTACCCAATGTTCCACCGATACCTGCTCAGGTTCAGCCTCAGGTGCAGCCACAGATACAGCCTCAGATACAACCGCAGGCACAGCCCCAGATACAACCCCAGGTACAGCCTCAGACAAAGGTGAACAATGTGTCTATGCCAAGCAATCCATACAGCGTGAATTTTACGGGCACGTTAAACCCGGCCATGAATTTCGGAGAAACGACGAATTTGGATACATACAAGAAGAATGTCGAGCAGAGTCAGTTTGACATGCCACAGCAGGAAAAGAAAGGCTATGGAGATACGACCGTGTTAAATCCTTCCCAATTACCCGGTGGGATGGGGTATGCACCGGCTATGGCCTTTGCCAGCTTGATACGCAGAAAGACCAATGAACGGATTTCCATCAATAAGCCGGTATTCAAAATAGGCAAGGAAAGAAGCAGTGTGGACTATTTTGTAAGTGATAATACTGCAGTCAGCCGTAACCATGCCAATATCATCAATCGCAACAATACATATTTCATTATGGATAACAACGCCACCAACCATACCTATGTTGCCGGAAGAATGATTCCCAGCAATGTGGAAGTAGAGCTTCATGATGGGGAAATCATCATGTTAGGGAATGAAGAATTTCAGTTTAAGGCGTAATCACAGGGGAAACAGGACATGGAATATTTAGTTTCAGCAACCACAGATGTGGGAAATGTTAAGAAAACCAACCAGGACAGCATCAATGTCAAGACCATGACCATCAATGGGGAAAAGGTCGTTATGGCTGTGCTGTGTGACGGAATGGGTGGTCTGGAAAAGGGCGAGGTGGCCAGTGCTACAGTCATCAAGGCCTTTCACAAATGGACCGTGGAGGTTCTTCCCGGATTGTATGCAAGGGGCTTTACCGAGAACGACATCCGCTCGGAATGGACAAGACTTATTACGGAGAATAATGAGAAAATCAAGCTTTACGGAAAAAGGTGTGCCATTTCCCTAGGCACCACCATTACAGCGATTCTGTTGGCAAAGGGAAATTATTACTGTGTCAATGTAGGGGACTCCAGAACCTACGAAATATACGACCAGGTAGTTTCGCTTACCAAGGACCAGACTGTGGTAGCCAGAGATGTGGAGCTTGGGCTGATTACTCCTGAGCAGGCGGCAACGGATCCCAGACGAAGCGTCCTGTTGCAGTGTATTGGTGCATCAGAAACGGTTTACCCTGATTTCTTTTTTGGGAAGGAAAAACAGAATGCCGTGTATATGCTCTGTAGTGATGGTTTCCGTCACGAGATTTCACCCGAGGAGATTTATGCCGCATTCAGGCCTGACAATATGATGAGTGCGGATCAGATGAAAGAGAACGAAATTGCTCTGATAGATTTAAACAAGAGACGGATGGAGAGAGACAACATCTCCGTTATCACTATCAGAACCTATTAGGAGGAAGGATTCATGTTACAAGTTGGCTCACTGGTAGATGGTAAGTACCGTATCCTGAGTGAAATCGGCCACGGCGGTATGTCTGTGGTATATATGGCCATCAACGAAAAAGCAAATAAAACCTGGGCTATCAAAGAGGTCCGTAAGGACGGCGTGTTGGACTTTGAAGCGGTGCGTCAGGGTCTGGTAGTGGAGACCGATATGCTTAAGAAATTAAAGCATCAGTATCTGCCCAGTATCATAGATGTGATTGATCAGGACGATTCCTTCCTGATTGTAATGGACTATGTGGAGGGTAACTCCCTGGAGAAAGCTTTGAAGGAATACGGAGCCCAGCCTCAGGAAAGCGTTATCGAATGGGCGAAGCAGCTTTGCGATGTACTTGGCTACCTGCATACCAGAGAGCCTGCAATCATCTACCGCGATATGAAACCGGCCAATGTTATGCTTAAACCTGACGGCCATGTCACTTTGATTGACTTTGGTACGGCACGAGAATATAAGGAGAAAAATTTGGCGGATACCACCTGTCTGGGAACCATTGGCTACGCAGCACCGGAACAGTTCGGCGGCATGGGTCAGACAGATGCCAGAACAGATATCTATTGTCTGGGAGCCACATTATACCATTTGGTAACCGGAATGAATCCCAGCGAGCCTCCCTATGAAATCAAACCCATATGTGATATCAATCCCGGCTTATCCAGTGGTTTGGAACGTATCATTTTAAAGTGTACCCAGAGAAATCCTGATGACAGATACCAGTCCTGTGCGGAGCTGATGTATGATTTGGAGCACTATGAGGAAATCGATGATGTCCATCGAAAAAAACAGATGCGTAAGCTGGGTCTATTCGCAGGAATGGCAGTTCTCTCAGTAGCCTTTGCCGTGGGAGGATTTTCGGTAGGTCAGGTAGCCCGCTCCAAGGCAACTGACTTTTATGAGGAGTATATGGAAAATGCAGACAGTGCCACCAATGACACTGAAAAAATAGACTACTACACCAAGGCTATTGCAGTACCGAATAAAGCTGGTACGGAGGATGCTTACCTGGGACTGATAAAGGCAATCAAAAGCAACAACAATGAGAGCGTCTTTACAGCCCAGGAAGAGGAAATCATAGTTTCCCAGATTATGAACAACAGGAAGGAGCTGGAAGCCAATCCGGAAGCCTATGTGGATGTGTGCTTTGAGCTGGGAAAACTATACTGGTATTACTATGACAACGGAAATGGAGACAATCAGGCAAACCGAATGAAGAGCTCCATTAAATGGTTTGAGAATGCTATCAACTATGCTTCAGAAGATTACCCCAATATTGGAATGTGCAGGGTATATTCCAGTATCGGTTCTTTCTATAGAGATATTTCAACAGCAACGGTAGAAGCCAGCGACAGAGGCCTTTACAGACCCTTCTTTGATGAATTGAACCAGTTGCTGGATACCGTATTTGCAGACGATGAGGACGAGATTGTAAAGCTGGAGCTACTGGAGCTGGCCAGAAGTGCTATGCAGCAGTATGCCACCAAGATGAAGAAGGATGAGGTCAGCCTGGAGGAAATGCAGGCCCTTTACCAGAAAGTGGAAAGCCAGCTGGATGCTGTTGCTACCACCACAGATGCTACGGATGAGAAAAAGGCCTCAACAAAGGCTCTACTAACAGACACGTTACATGCTATACAACTGGCATATGGCGCAGAATAGGAGGAGAGGGATATGTCAGTAGAAACATTGCAGTATATCGAATTAGCGGCCTATATCGTCGCTGCTCTCTTCCTGATTGCAGCGATTGTGCTCTTCTTTGTCTTAAAGATACCGGCTGTAGTCGGAGATTTGACCGGTTCCACTGCAAGAAAGGCCATTGAGTCTATCAGACAGCAAAACGAAAATGCTGCCAACGCAGATAAGAATAAGAAACCCACCGTTTCGCCCACTTACAGTGAGATGAATAAAACCTCGGCCACCTCCAGAATGAAGAAAAAATCCGGAGCGGCACCCGGGGCAACCATGAAGATGGCCACAAATGAGCTGACCAATCAGGCTATGGCAGCAGCAGAAGCAGCCAATGCGACATCCGTACTGACAGCAGACCAACTGCCGGAAGGAGACAGCGGAGCCACTACCGTACTGACAGCAGACCAACTGCCGGGAGGAGACAGCGGAGCAACTACCGTACTGACAGCAGACCAGCTGCCGGGAGGAGACAGCGGAGCTACAACCGTACTGACAGCAGACCAGCTGCCGGGAGGAGACAGCGGAGCCACTACCGTACTGACAGCAGACCAGCTGCCGGGAGGAGACAGCGGAGCCACTACCGTACTGACAGCAGACCAGCTGCCGGGAGGAGACAGCGGAGCCACGACTGTACTGACACCAGAACAGCTAGATGTCAGAGAGGCCACCCCTGTTTCTATGCCACAGGTATCCTTTACCATTGACGTTGAAATGGGATTCGCTGAAAGCACAGAGACCATTGAGTAAGGAGACTACAAATGAAGAAAAGTTATATTGCCTGGTTCGTGGGGCAAATCACGATGCTGGTTCTCTTTTCATTATCCATCTTAGCCATGTACTTTGTGGAATTTTTTAGGAGTACCCAGTATGAACTGCTTTATCTGAGAATTAACGGTGGGGTATTCTGGGCAAGTGCTCTGCTTCTCATACTAGCAAGCATAGTCGTGTGTATCCTTCGCAAACGGGATACTGATTTTGAAAAGGAGCATCCCAAACATCGTCCCGGATGCATAAGGGTCTTCCAAAACACCCCCGCTAAGGTAGCGGATATAGCAACGGCAATCACAGGACTGACAGCCATTATCCTATTTATTCTGGATATGAAGATTTTGATTCCCCGAGGAATCCAGGTTGTGGTTTTTATCAGCATCAGCCTTTTTATCTTATCTTTCGGAATGCACTGCATTCTTAACGGTATAAATTTTGAGTACTTGGTTTCAAACAAAGGAGGAGAAAAAAAGTGAAAGAGTTTCTGAAGAGTTCTAGAAGAAAACTAGCATTTCTGCTTGCTGTTTTGCTGGTGCTGGGAAATGTAAACTGGGAAGCCATGGTTAGCGCAGCAGGCGAAGAAACAAATATTTTAACAACAAGTAGTATTACTGAATATTTTTATGGTGATAGTATTACTATTGATTTAGCTGATTATGTGAAAGATGATATTAAGAATGGGGAAAAAACAGTATCTTTCAGTAATGGCGAAGTAGCTTTAGCGAATGAGCAATTCGAAATTACAGAAATAGGAAACTATTCGATAAAGGCAACTTGTGATGGAAAAAGTGAAGACTTGACAATTGTAGTGAAAAAACCTACTGCTAATGTTTCATTTTCTGTCGAACCATCTTCATTAACCTTTGGCACAAGCCAAGAGTTTACATTAAGTTGTTCGGAAGGAAGCAGACCAGAGGATTTTGAATGTACTTCTACTAATGACGATGTAGTAATGGTTCAGAGGAAAGAGGATAAAAATGATACCTGGGTATTGACTCCTCAGAAGGCAACAAACGAACCAGTAACCATTACTGTTGGCTTTGCATCAAATGATAAAAAGGCTTTATATGATGATGCATCGGTAGAATATTCAAATAGATTTATTATCAACAACATTGCTGAAGCTGAATATGGTGAAATCTCGGTCACAGTAAAGAAGGGGGATACCTCATATGATGATAATAATAATATTGA
>CAMAHO010000089.1 GCA_945834545.1 uncultured Lachnospiraceae bacterium
GCCATTCGCAAAGTCGCACCTTCGGTGCTTCCCCGCTGCTTCGCAGCTAGCTTTGCTCATTGATTGGCGCTTAGTCCATATCAGGTAACACCTCCAAATTTATGCGAGCATAATTTGGAGGTGTTACCTGATATGGCTGAACTGTTACACAAAAAAGTAGGCGGGACTCTCTAGTCCCGCCTGCCATAACATTTTTTTATTTATTTTACTGTCACTGCAGTGATGTGAGGGTTAGGTCCTTCATACCAGTAAAGGAATCCTTCTACATCGCAAACCTGACCAACCTCAAGGCTGCCTACTGCATTGTAGAACTCTTCATCAGAACCATTCAAGTAGTACTCTAAACAGAAAGCATACTCAGCGCCGTCCTTTGTGAAGTTTACATAGATATCATCACCAGGCTCGTTGTTCTTGTAGGATACAGCAGATACGGTCATATCCTTGAAAGCAACCTTCTGGTTCTGCTTCTCAACAAGTGCATCTGTACCAAGTAAATCAGTCACATCTACAGGCTCTGCTACGAAGGTATCCCCCTCAACGAACTCGAAGGTAGCACCCTCTGCGATTTCAACCTCACCGGACCACTCGGTCTTGTAGCCGGTAACGCGAATCTTTGTTCCGGGAACAAGCTTAGCTGCATCCTCCTCGGAGCAAGCCATATTGTAAGCAAAGTAAGCGCCATCCTGATCCTGCAAATAAACAGTGATCTTGTTGTCCCACCAGGACTGAGTAGCCTGTACATATGCCTCAATGACAACTTCGCTGTCAAGCTCTGCTGCTGCATAATCTGCATAGCTCATAACAGCTACAGCCTCTTCTGTGCTGCTCTCTTCTGTGCTGCTCTCTTCTACAACTGCTTCACTTTCTTCTACAGAAGACTCCTGAGTTGCAACAGATTCCTCTACAGAAGATTCCGGAGCACTCTCGGTGGTCTCAGAGCCACAAGCGACCAGGGCAAATGCCATTGCTGCAGTCAATACCAATGTACCAAATTTTTTCATATTATCTCCTCGTTTCTGTGCCGATGATGAACTTTATCCTGTTACACACAGCACCAGCACCAATCTGTCTGTAACAAAATGATATTATACACAATTCTCCCATAAAATCAACAGAGATTAGGAATTTTTTACTTTTATCCAGAACTTTTCTTCTTTCTGGATTCCTTCCATACATAGGCGCCAATTCCCAACCAGACCAATACCAGACTTAACAGCAAAATGCTGGAAGTCATTGGCAGAGGGCCCAGCTTTTGCTTGCCCGCCTCGCGGCCAAGTCCCTGGTCTAAATGATACAGACTGGACACATCCTGAAAAAGCTTTTCCATAAACTCCTCATCCACAGGCTTCTTTCTTCGAATTGCCTTAACCGTCTCTTCAATTAACTGTCCGGAGGCATCTCTCAGGGAGGCAGAACCATTGAACACAGGAGTCACAAAGGTATCGTCCACATGGTCTAACAGCAATTGCACCGCTTCCATCTTAATGTCATAATGCAGGTCCCCATCCTGCCCTGCTGCTGCCAGATATTCTCTGTATTCAGCACTCTCCTGAGCCCTTGTTGTAACCGGCACATAGCCCTCTGTCTGCGAATAGGCAATCTGGACCTCATTGGTCAGCAGATACTGGGCAAAGAGCCAGGAAGCCAGCACCTCTCCCTCATCCTTCTTGTTAAAGACGCATACAGAAGGCCCCTGAGAAATCATCTTAGGGTGCTCCGGGTCTGCCTGGGGAATCATCCGAACCTCCGTCTCAAAATCTATGATTTTGTCCTCACTGATATCGGAAAGAGGCGCTTTACTGCCCATCCAGGTGGCACCGGCAGTAGAATCCACAGCAAAGATGCACTGTCCCGCATTCAAGAAGTTGGCCGGATAGCTGGAAATCTTAAAGGTCGAGAAGGCTTCCTTTTCTGTATGTTCAGCAATCTCATAGAGAAACTGACGGGTATCCTCGTTCATAAGGAGCACATCCCCTGCCTCCGAGGAATACTCCGCACCGGTTTGCTTTAGGTACTGAATCATCATATTGTCCGTGGACTTATAGATGAAAGGAATCAGGACCTTTTGTCCATTTACCAGGTAATTGCCATCTGCATCCTTTTTGGTTGCGGCATCACTGACCTCCCAGATAAAGTCCCAGGTCAAAACCTCCGGCACCTCATAGCCCAGGGCTTCAATCATATCCTTGTTCATGTAGCACGCCTCAGTGGAGCGCATAAATGGCAGAGCATAGTAATGTCCTCTGAAATCGCACTCCTCCAGGAACTTGGGAACAATTTCGTCCTTTGTCACAGAATCAAAGGCAACCTGGGAACCTCCCAGGCCAAACTGCTTATCCGTAAGCAGATCATCTAAGGGAATCATCACATTTTCTCCCGTCAGGTAGGTTGCAATATGATCCGGGTAAGTAATGCAGACATTAGGGGTTGTTCCTGTGGCAATGTTGGTAATCACATCATTGTATATTCGGCCGTAATCGGTGTACAGACGCATATTCACGGTAATATTGGGATAAATGCTCTGAAACTCCTCAATGGCTTTCTTATAAATCTCAGCCTGAGTCACATTGGTATCGTTTTTTGCCCAGAAGGTCACCTCATATTGCTTGGAGGTATCAAATTCCTGTGGCACCGTAAAGGCCTTGGTCTCCTTGGAGCCGTGGCAGGCACATAAGGAAAGCATACCGGTCACCAATACAGATAAAAGAACTGCAGAACCTCTCTTCTTTCTCATCCCTTGGTACCTCCTCTTGCCACTCCCTCCATAATCTTCTTATGGAACACTAAAAACAACACAATCAAAGGAACGCTGATGACCACCACAGCTGCCATCATGGCAGGAATGTTTTCCCGTCCAAAGCCGTTTTCCCGTATTTCCTGAATTCCGTTGGATACCAGGAAATAGGCCGGATCGTCTGTAATCAGTCTGGGCCATACATAGGAATTCCAACACTCAATGACCTTTAAAATCACAATGGTAACAATAGTCGGCTTGCACAGGGGAATCATAACCTTCCACAGATACTTTAAGTCCGAGGTGGCATCCACCTTCGCAGCATAATACAGCTCCCCCGGAACCTGAGCGAAATTCTCCTTCAATAAATAAATATAGAAGACCGAGGTGACGGAGGGCAGAATCAAGCCCAGGAAAGTATTCCGCATGCCCCAATTGGTGATCGTCACAAAATTGGTAATCACCACCAGCTCGTTGGGAATCATCATCAGGGCCAAAAACAGGGCAAAGGTCAGATTTCTTCCCTTAAACTCAAGTCTGGCAAAGGCGTAGGCCGCCAGGGTAATCACAACCATCATAAGCCCCGTCGTGAACAAGGTGAAAATTAATGTATTTAAGAAATATTTGGCCAGCGGTACTGCTGTAAATGCCTGCACATAATTCTCCAAGGTAGGAGAGGTGGTAAAGAACTTGGGAACATATTCCGAATTGTATGCCCCATAGCTCTTAAAGGAGGACAGAATCATCCAGTAAAAAGGGAAGAGTACCACTACTGCCCACAGGCTCAAAAAGAGATACAGGAGACTCTTTTTTGCAATTTCTCCTATGCGTGAAGGATTTCCATTGGTTTTAGGTTGCATTGTTTTCCTCATCTGCTGCCCCTCCTTTCCTAATAATGCACATGCTTTTTGCTCACCAACAGATTGATGCAGGTGATGGTCAGCACAATGGCAAACAGGATAATGGCGGCGGCAGAGGCATAGGACGGATATCCGCCGCTGTTTCCGTATAACATATCATAGACGTAGCCTACCATGGTATTCATACCGGCCACATTCAGGTTGACGCCGAACAGAGCCACCGCGTCGCTGTAGGCCTTAAATGCCCCGATAAAGCCTGTGACAAACAGATAGAACACCGTAGGGGATATCAACGGCAGGGTAATCTTTCGAAAGATGCGGAAGGCACTGGTTCCGTCCACCCTGGCAGCATTGTAGTACACCGGATTTACGGAAGCCAGAGCGCTGGTTAGAATCAATATTTTAAAGGGCAGGACAATCCATATGGTGTAGATACACAGAACTGTCATCTTTGCCCAGTAAGGCCCTTCCATAAAATCCACGGCACTGCCCCCGAAGGCCTCAATCAGGAGGTTAATCAAGCCGTCAGAGTAGGCTGTCTTCTTGAATAAAATCATAAAAACCAGGCCGACCGCCAGAGTGTTTGTCACATAGGGCAGGAAAAAGATGGTCTGATACAAATTCTTAAGCTTCTGTATAGAGCTTAGGGCCACTGAAATCAGCAATGCCAAGCCTGTAGATAAGGGCACTGTGATAATCACTAACAGAAAGGTATTCTTGAGTGCCTGCAGGAAGTAGGGATCCCTCAGGACATAGGAATAGTTGTACAAGCCCACGCCATAATAGGTCATAGATGCAGAATTATACCCCTCCTCAAAGGAATAAATGAACACATCTATTAAGGGATACAGCATGAAAACGCCTAAAAAAACCAGAGCCGGAATCAGATACAGCCAGCCCTTGTGATTGTTCTTCTCCATCTTTTCTCTCCTTATGCATGACTAACCTGGGTCGTAAAGGGAATCCGTTTCTCTGTGTCCGTGCTAAACAGAAGAACCTTGTGGGGTTTTAGTCGAAAACGGACAGTGGATTTTGCCACATCAATCTTTACATCAGCATCAATAATAGAACGGATGCCGGCACCAATCATGAATTCATGGGTGGAAACCACACTTACATCCCTTCCCATGACCTCAACATTTTTGAGAGTACAGCTTAAGGGGCCCTCCTCATCCGGCACAAAGCCCTCGGGACGAATTCCCACTGTCACAGCCTGGTTTTCCACACCGGACACGGCTAAGACGGGCTCCATGCCAATATACAGCATCCCATCGGTAACCTTTCCATGAAAGAGATTGATGGGAGGTGTGCCCAGGAATTTCGCAACAAACAGGTTGGCCGGGTCATCATACACATCCTGAGGCTTTCCGATTTGTTGAAGAATGCCATCCTTCATAACCACAATGTAGTCCGAGATGCTCATAGCTTCTTCCTGGTCGTGGGTGACAAAGATCGTTGTCAGCTTTGTTTCCTTCTGGATTCTCCGGATTTCTTCCCGGGTCTGCAGTCTGAGTCTGGCATCCAGGTTGCTCAGTGGTTCATCCAAGAGCAATACCTTGGGTGTCTTTACCAAAGCCCTGGCAATTGCCACTCTCTGCTGTTGCCCACCGGATAATTCCGCCGGCTTTCTGTCCATAAGTTCTTCAATCTGCACCAGTTTGGCAGCCTGTAAGGCCTTCTTTGCCATCTCCTCCTTGGTGAGCTTCTGGGCTCCCTTGAGATTTTCCAGGGGAAAGATGATATTTTGCCGAACCGTCAGATGCGGGTAGAGCGCATAGCTCTGAAATACCATGCCAACCCCTCGGTGCTCCGGTGCAAGATTGGTCACATCCTCCTCCCCAAAATAGATACTGCCCTCGGAGGGCTTTAACAATCCACAAATTAAATTCAAGGTTGTACTTTTTCCACAACCCGAAGGCCCTAGCAGGCCTATGAGCTTTCCATCCGGAATTTCAAAATTAAAGTGGTCCACTGCCACCACATCCGGCGCATTCTTTTTATGATTTGGAAATCGTTTGGTCAGATTCTTTAATACTACTTTCATAAGCTACCCCATCTTTTCAACATATAACTATAGGAAAGAACATTTCTTTTCTCGAAACTAGAAAATTATACCATACAATGATTTATTTGGGTAGAGGGTTGAAATGACGGATATGAAAGGGTATGATTGGAGATAAGGGTCAAATGGACCCGTCCCCTATGACCCCCTATCTTCAAGGAGACACTGCTTATGATTCAGGAAAGAAAAATTGACAGCATCGAGGAAATAATGAAGCTCTTAACGGAGCAAAGCTACGACGAATCCATAAAACGATTCCGTTCCCCCTATGTGTACCGAGGGATTCCAAACATCGACTTCAAGCTGGAAACCAGCATTAAACGTAACTGCAAGGGGAAGCAAAAGGAATTAGAGCGGGTCATTCTCCGTAGCTTTACCAAATATGCTGCTTTGCAGGACCACGATATCTCAAAATCCATGTGGCGACAGCTCTTTATCGGTCAGCAGCACGGCCTTCCTACCAGGCTTTTGGACTGGACCTTTTCTCCCACCATCGCCCTGCACTTTGCCACCAGTGGGGAGCAGCTTGCCTTTATGGACAGACATGATGCTGTTCTGTGGAAGATTGATATCGAGGAGTGGAATCACTTACTGCCGTTAACATACCAAACTCTGCTGTCTGACAACAGAGCCTACGCCTTTACCGTGGATATGCTGGATCAAATTGCCTCTGACATTGATACCTATGACCAGGATATGAAAGGAGGCTCCATGGTTTTAATAGAGCCCCCTTCCATTGATGAGCGAATCATCAACCAATATGCATATTTTTCCATCGTTCCCAGAGAGATTACCGACATAGAAGCCTGGATATCCGAGAATACGAATAATACCTGCAAGTATATCATTGATAAGGACCTGAAATGGCAAATCCGGGATGTTCTGGACCAGATGAATGTAAATGAGCGAATCGTATACCCTGGTCTGGACGGCCTATCCACCTGGATCAAACGCATGTATTATGTGCGAGACTAATCAATCGCTCTGCTATCCGAAGTGCACCTTTACCGTCTACCAGCTGACCCATGGCTGTTAGGCGGTTTTTTTGGCTTTCCCTGTGAAAGTCCGCCAATTGCTTAACAAGCCTGTCAAACACCTGCTCACCATGTTTTCTCAAATCCCCGGCATAGGGCATAATCTGCAGGGAGTGAAATTTCTCTACATTCCCGAATTGATTGTCGGCGAAAGAATAGGTCACTGTCGGCACCTGGCAGGCGCACAGCTCATATAAGGAGCTACCGCCGGCTGATACACCAAAGGTGGCCTTTCTCATAAGTCCTGCCATATCCGTCACTGCCTTATAAAAGGTGACCCTTGGATTGTCTGCAAGCCTCGCTGCCGGCGTAACCTCTGCCCCTAAGACAACAGCCACCCGATAGTCAGACAGTTCCTTTTGCTCCAGGATTCTTGCCGGCACTTCCTCTGCCACTCCGAAAGGGTCTGTTCCCCCGGACAATACCAAAATACAGTCCTGCTCTGCCTTTGGCGGCAGCTTATCCCGTTCAAACTGTTCCCGCAAAGGAGCATAGGCGGTCCCCAGTAGATATTCACAGCCCTCTTTCTTTACATAAGGCACATCAAAGGCATAGACCGAATAGTTGATTAGCATATCAACCGGATAAGGAAAGGCGTTCACATCATCCAGATAGGCAACCTTCACCTGCTTTTTTAGAGCTTGTAAATACATCTCCGTCACGAAATAACTGTCCACCAACAGGAGGGAAACCTCATGTTCCATGAGCTTTTGGAGCAAAAGCCCGGTCTCCTCCTCAAGACAGTTCCAATTCGAAGAAAGACATAGGGCCTCGTAACCTCTCTCCTGAATTAACCTAAGTGGGGACTCCTCTGCCACAAAGAAAATCACCTGCTCTCCTAAGGCTTTTATTTTATCTGCCACAGAAAGGCAACGCATGACATGTCCCAACCCGATTCTTCCATTTCCGTCTGCACGTATTCCGATCATCTATTCTCCCGTTTTATTTCTATACTCTGCTAACCGTTTCTTGGTCATAGCTACATTGTCATCCCAAGTGAAGTAAAAATCCCCCACAAGCTCCCTAAAATCCTTCATGGTATGGTAGCTCCCCTTCTCCTCTCTGCGATAGGGGGAAAGCTGCCAGGCCTTTAGCTCCATCCAATTCTCCTTAAACACATCCATCATGGTTTCCATCAGTGTCTCGTAGCTGGATGCGAAGCTCTCCTTATCCTCATCAAAAAAGAGTTCCCGTTGAAACAAATAGGCCCCGGTATCCAGGGTTTCATCTACCAGATGAATGGTTACCCCCTTGGGTGAATTCTCCCAAAAGCTCCAGAAATTGGGGCTGGAACCACGATTCCAGGGAAGCAGCGAAGTGTGCAAATTGATGATATGTCCCTTCATAGAATCAATGACATCACCAGGAATCAAATAGCGGTAGTTGAAGCTGATTGCCATATCGTACTCTCTTCCCGCCACCTGCTCTAGGGTGAGTCTGTCGCCGTAGAGCACAATCTCCTCCCCCTGACTGGCCAGCCAATCCGACAAAGGTCTTGTATTCTCGTTGTTTGTCAAAAACAAAATCTTCATTGCCTTCTCCGTTTTAATTTCTCCAATAAAGGAATTTAGTTAAAATGCTCAAAGCGTAAGGGAGTCCCCCGGGAAATATCCTGTGTAGCAGTTTTTCCCAAAACCTCCTCATAGTATTTCGGTGGGATTCCGTAGCCAGGACGGATGCTCCTAAGATTCTTCTCGGTAAAAGGTTCCCCTCTTTTCATATCCTCCACAACGAACAGGGAACGACGAAATACCATACTGCTCTCCTCTTGCTTCGTCACCCCATACTGAACCTGGCCCTTGGCCTTTTCCACCTGACGAATGTGCTCTACCATAGCCTTATACTCCGCCGGCTCCATAGAAAAGGAGGCATCCGGTCCCCCTTCACTTCGGTCCATACAGAAATGCTTTTCCACCACCTCTGCCCCCATGGAAACAGCAATAATGGCGCTTAAATCCCCCAGAGTATGATCCGACAATCCAATGGGAACGCCAAATCGCTTCTTCATATCTTCTATAGTTGCCAGATGCATATCCTCTGAAATGGCAGGGTAGGCACTGGAGCATTTTAACAATACCACCTGATTGTTCTTTCCC
>CAMAHO010000090.1 GCA_945834545.1 uncultured Lachnospiraceae bacterium
CCCCTGGCTCTGGTTGACATGTATACAGGATTGTATTAAAATAAAAACAATCTTGTATACAAAATACATATAGGAAGCGGGAGAACCATGGAGCGAATAGAAATAAGAGCCTATGCCAAGATTAATCTGAGCCTGGATGTTACCGGGAGAAGAGAAAATGGGTATCACGATGTAGATATGGTTATGGCAAGCATCGATTTATATGATAACCTAACATTTGAAAAGCAGGAGAAGGGTATCACACTGGAATGTGTAAATCGCACGGATTTGTCCTGTGGAGAAGACAATCTTATTGTAAAGGCGGTGAAGTCCCTTAGGGAGTACACCGGGTTTCAGGGTGGCGTGCGGATTCTTTTGGAAAAGAATATCCCTATGGCAGCTGGCATGGCTGGAGGGAGCACGGATTGTGCGGCTACTCTGCTGGCGGTGAATGAGCTGTATCATTTGGGATTAGATATCCCTACCCTTTGTGAATTAGGGACGCGTCTGGGAGCGGATGTGCCCTTCTGTATCCTGGGAGGGACGGCCAGAGCCAGAGGCATAGGAGAGGTGCTGGAGCAAAAGGAGAATCGTTTAAGTCCCAGCATTGTGCTGATTAAGCCGACACAGGGAGCCTCCACAAAAGAGGTATACACGGCTCTGGATGCAAAGCAGGCGGTCTGCCATCCGGATGTGGAAGGCATGCTGGAAGCTCTGCAGACGGGAAATTTAGAACAGTGCTGTACCAAGCTTGGAAATGTGCTGGAGCCTGTGACAGAAGGGTTCCTGCCGGAAGTTGGGGAAATTCGAAGAGAGCTTATGAAACGGGGAGCAAAGGGCGCTATGATGAGCGGAAGCGGTCCTACCGTTTTTGGACTCTTTGAGGATAGTGAGAAAGCAATGTTGGCTGCAGAATGGGGCAAAAGCCTGGGAGAGGGCTATTTTTCCTGTGTGACAGGATTTGTGAGCCGGAAGGAGAGGGAGCATAGGATATGATTGATGAGTTGCAGATGAGTCCGGATACCATTTTACCATTAAGGGATGTTGTGTTTGAGACGCTTAGAAAAGCAATCCTGACAGGAGAGCTAAAGCCGGGTGAGAGGTTGTTAGAAATTCATCTGGGGAAAAAGCTGGGTGTCAGCCGAACCCCTATCCGAGAAGCGATTCATAAGCTGGAGCTGGAGGGACTGGTGACGACTATTCCCAGAAGAGGGGCGGAGGTTTCCAGAATTACAGAAAAGAGTATGCATGATGTACTGGAAGTGAGACGGGCTTTGGATGCACTTTGTGTGGAGCTTGCCTGCGAACGGATTACAAAGGAGGAGCTTACGAAGCTGGAGATGGCCTGTCTGGAGTTTGAGGAAGCCGTAGCCAAAGGGGATGTGAAAATGATTGCCACCAAGGATGTGGCTTTACATGATATTATTGTACAGGCCACCGGTAATCAGCGATTGTTAAATCTGATTACCAATCTATCGGAGCAAATGTACCGATATCGCTTTGAATACATTAAGGATGTGAGCAGACATAAAAAACTGGTTGATGAGCATCGGGTTATTTACGAAAGCATACGCAATAAGGACAAAAAGACTGCTTCCGAAGCTGCCACCAGGCATATTGACAACCAAATGCAGGCGATAATTGAACGCATCCGACTGGAAAAATAACAAAAAGCTGTTTAGAATGTGATTTTTTGTCAATACTTCTCTTATCAGAAGATATCGAATAAGGGGAGTAAGATATGAGGAAGAAGATTCTATTAAAATTGAAGATGTATAGTTTTGTCATCATTGCCAATGGCTTTCTGGCGTTTCTGTATCCGGAGATTTTATCACTGGGGGATGTGGTTACGACCATTGGAGAACAGAGCGAGGATAACTTATTCTTGGGCTTAATCCAGGCAAAGCCGGAGCAGATTCGGTTTAAAAGCAAGCTTTGGGAATGGTGGCAGTGCATAGCGAGAGAACAAAAGAAGGATGAATAAATGGAGCAGGGAAAGCTTACCATAAAGGGTATGGATGCTGTGGAACAGACCATAAGCAAGGTACAGTACAGCAAGAAAGCAGGGTGGCATTATATCCTGTATCAGGAAACCAATGAGGGATTTGAAACGTATTCCACCAGAATAAAGTGTGGCGACGGATATCTGGAAATGGTGCGAAAGGGAAAGCAGGAGATACGAATGGTTTATGAACAAGGGAAGGAATATTGCACGCTCTATCCTACCCCCTATGGCACAATAGACCTAAAAATATCCACAAGTAAGGTTACTTTGGAAGAAACTTCAAATCAGATAACCATACTTGTGGAGTGTAGTATAGGAGGTAATCCTCCTCAAAATATGACAATTTTATTGAAAAAATAATCTCTATCTATCAATCCGTGACGAAATGCAAACACGGTAGGGGAAACATAAGCTTTACTTTAATGGTTTTGCACCGGCTTTTTCCTGAGCAGCTTCCATAGCTCTCTTGAAGAAGCCTTTTTTCTTGGCAGGAGCGGCCTCAATTTTTCCATGTAAGCCCTTCACACCGACAATATAGATGCCGCTGACTGTTGCCTTTACTTCCTTCTTAATAGGAATGGAATCAAAGATTTTCTCATCGCTTATGAGAGTCATAATCTGGGGACCTACCTTAGCCTTTACCACCGGGAGCTTGGAACCGCGCATCCACTTGGGGGTTTGGGCGATAACCGCCTGGGGCAAACCGGAATCCTTAATCTTCAAACGTTTTTTGTCAATAATCAACATAGATACGGTCTGCTTATTGGCTTCAATTGCTTCCTGCTGCTGTGCCTGTTTCTTCTGGGCCTTTTTGCCAAGCAGTACTAGTGCCAGTATGGCAATGGCAATAATTCCTAATATTACGAAAAAAACAATCCAACCTGTAGACATATTTGTTTTCCTTTCCATGCATTTTATATTTGGATATAGTAACACAATTTTATGCTGTGCGCAAGGTGGTAGTGTGGTTGAGAAGCCAGGCTTTTAAGAAATCGTTCTGATAACAATGCTTGGAAATCTGTGGGAGGTGTAGTATACTAAACGGACAGGGATTTGATTTTAGCACAGAAGGAATAAGAGACTATGGAATGGATGGGTCAGATATTATCAGCGTTATATCGGAATATGCTTTGGGTGGACATGATATTTGCCATAATCATTGTCTTTTTCGAGCGACGCTCGCCGAAAAGCGTCTGGGCCTGGCTTTTGGTGATGGTTTTCCTGCCGGGTGTGGGATTTATTTTTTACTTGTTTCTGGGGCAGGATATGCATAAACGAAAAATGTTTCGGATCAAGGAGCTGGAGGATAAGCTGAGCGAAGCCATTCATATTCAGGAGAGACAGGCGAAATCCATGGAGCTTGAAAAAATGGACAAAAACCTGCAGGGCTTTTCTGACCTGATCTATTATAACCTGCAATCCTCGGGAGCGGTGCTCACAGATGATAATGATGTGGACATCTTTACCGATGGCAATGATAAATTTGAAGCTCTGCTTGAAGATCTGGAACAGGCTAAGAGTTTTATCCACCTGGAGTATTATATTATCAAGAAGGATGAACTGTTTGAACGTATTGTCGAGGTCTTGGAACGCAAGGTCGCCCAAGGGGTGGAGGTGCGTGTCCTCTTTGACGCCATGGGTTCCAGAACGGTGAGACACAGCTATTGGAAACAGCTGCGTAAGAAGGGCATACGGACAGCAGAGTTTTTCCCGGCCATTCTGGGAAGATTTCAGTTGCGTATCAATTATCGCAACCACAGAAAAATTGTGGTCATAGACAACAAAGTAGCTTATGTTGGCGGGTTCAATGTAGGAAAGGAATACATTGACAGAGATCCCAAATTCGGGCATTGGAGGGATACCCATCTGCGTATTCAGGGAACGGCAGTTATGAGCTTGCAGCTAAGGTTTATTCTGGATTGGAACTATGCCGCCAAGGAGGATTTGCTGGCGGAGAAGAAGCTCTTTGAAGGTTTGGAACTGGGCAAGCGCGATCAGGTGGAAATGCAGATTGTGAGCAGTGGGCCGGATAACACATTGGAACAGATCAGGGATAATTACCTGCGCCTGTTTGCCAAGGCAAAAGAGCACATCTATATTCAAACCCCTTATTTTATTCCCGATGATACCTTGCTGGATACCTTGCTTTTGGCAATCCGCTCCGGAGTGGAGGTCAATTTGATGATTCCCTGTATGCAGGATCATCCCTTTATTTATTGGGCCACCTACTCCTATGTGGGAGAGCTGGTTCGGGCAGGGGCTAACTGTTATACCTACGACAATGGATTTCTGCATGCAAAGGGTGTCTGTGTAGACGGAAAGGCATTTTGTTATGGCACAGCCAATATGGATATTCGAAGCTTTGCCCTGAATTTTGAGGTGAATGCAGTTGTGTATGACAAAGCTCTTGCCGAGAAAATGGAGGCTATTTTCCGGGAGGATTTGAAGGACTGCACCCATATTACAAAGGAATTGTATGAATCCAGGTCCTTGCCAATACGCATTAAGGAGCAGTTTTGCAGACTGTTATCACCTTTGCTGTGATACAAAGGTGATTTGCGCTTGAAAGGTAGAAATTGCTAGCTTATCTGCCTTGCGATGCGGGATAAAGTATGCTAGTATGTACAAATGATGCCAAGCTGTTTGGTAACTCCACACCAATCCGAAATGGGAGTAAAACAAAACAGCTAAGGTGTCAGATGGACATAAACGGAAATAGAAGCCGTGGAAGTTGTTAGAAACGGCAGAATGGAGAACAGATGAGAAGTAAGAAAATAAGACTTAGTGTTTTGGCAGTTTGCCTGATGTTGGGACTTTCTGCCTGTGGTGCAAAAGAAGAGAACAGTGGAGTGGATGTACAGGATGAAGAGAAACTGGCATCGGCTGTGATTGTCCCTCTACATGAAAGGAATATGGAAGAGATTTTGGTTTTAGGGGATTACAGAAATCTTAAGATAGATCAACCCCAGCCTACCCAGGAGGAGATTGATTACTATTCCCAGTTTTATTTTCAACGACTTTGCTCTGAAGAGTTTGTCATAAAGGATCGTGCAGTTGAGGTGGGAGACGCCATCAATCTGGATTACAGTGGGAAGAAGGAAGGCGAGACAGAGCCCTTTGAAGGGGGCACCGCCCAAAATCAGATTTTGACCATTGGTTCCGGCCAGTTTATCCCCGGCTTTGAAGATGGACTGGTAGGCGTTATGCCGGGAGAAACGGTAGACCTTAATTTGACCTTCCCGGAGGATTACCACAGTGAGGAGTTGGCCGGTGCGAAGGTTGTCTTTACCTGTACTGTGAATCATATTCTTCCTGCAGAGATGACAGATGAGATTGCAGCAGGCTTTGGACTGCCGGAGGTAACGGATGTAGCCTCCTTCAAGGCATATATTGAAAATCTTATGAAGAGCTATGTAGAGGAGGACATGGAGGCAGCGATTATTGATGCCCTGATTGCCCAGACAACCTATCTTGCGATTCCCGAGGATATGCTGGAGAACAAAGCTGCCGGTATCAGAGACCAGCTGAATCAATATGCTGCCCAGACAGGAACCAGTTTGGAGGATTATGTGGCAAGTAACTATAGCGCTGATGCGGAAGAGTTTATTTCCAATCAGGCAGAGGAAATTTCCCGCATTTTCCTAACCTGCCAGGAGATTGCAAACAGAGAGAATTTGACAGTGTCAGACGAGGACTTAGAAGAAACCCTCTCAAGCTATGCTACCAGCTTAGGCTATGAGGATGTAGATACGTTTTTAACAGAATATGCAAATGGGGCTACCCGAGAGGAGTACAGGGAGCAGATTATGCTTACCAATGTAATTGACTTCCTGACAGATATCATAAACAACAAGTAGGGCAGACCTTTTAGGAGGAGAAGATGAGACAGCTTAGTGAGACAAAAGGACATAGGATAAAAGTTAGTGTGCTTTGTGTTTTGCTGGCTGTTTCTTTTGTGCCCGGGTTTTCCAAACCGGCAGGTGCCACGACAATCGCTGAGCTGCAACAGCAGATTGAGGAACAGCAAAATAAAATCAATTCCATTCAGGATAAAATCGGAGATTTGTCGGATCAGATGGCCTTACTGGAAGAGCAGATAGACGATTTAAACTCTGAAATCCTAAATACTATGACCAGTATTTCCTTAAAAGAGGAAGCCATTGAGGAGAAGATTGAGCAGATTGGTGTGACGGAAACCAATATTCAAATAAAGAGTGCTGAGATAGATAAGACGCAGGGAGAGTACGACCAGGCGGTAGAAGACGAAGAGTATCAGTATCAGTGCATGGTGACCAGAACCAGGCTGATGTACGAAAAGGGCAGCTTTGGCTTGGTTGACAGCTTTATGAATCAGCAGGGTCTGGGGGATTTCCTAAACCGTATGGACTATATGGAATCCATCTACCAATATGATTACAAGAAACAGCAGGAGCTAAAGGATACCAGAGAAAAAATAAAAGCTCTGTGGGATAAGCTGGAACAGGAAAAAAAGGATTTAGAAACCGAAAAAGAGCAATTGATTCAGATTAAAACCAGTTTAGAACAGGATAAGCTTGCCTTGCAGACCCAGAAAACAGAGCTGGATGCCTCTCTTAAGGAGCTGGAGAAACAGTCCAGCAGCTATTCTGCCCAGATTGCCAAGTGGAAACAAGAAGCCAGCGTGGCTACAAAGCTATTAAAACAGGAGCAAAGAGAGCTGAAAAACCTGCAGGATGCGGAAAACAGAAGGAACCAGGCGGCCAACCAGACCTATTCTACAACCAGCTATACCGACATTATCAATGCTGCAAACGGTAGTGAATTGGGCAAGAAGATTGCGCAGTTCGCCTGTCAATATATCGGGAATCCTTATGTCTACGGGGGTACAAGCCTGACCAATGGAACGGATTGCTCCGGCTTTACCTACCGCGTCTACCAGAATTTTGGTTACACTCTGCCAAGAACCTCTACTGAGCAGAGAAGTAGTGGTAAGGGGGTAGAATATTCAGAGGCTCAGCCGGGTGATTTGATTTGTTATTCCGGACATGTGGGAATCTACATCGGTGACGGCAAGATTGTTCATGCCAGCTCCTCCACCACCGGTATCATTGTAAGCAAGGCTACGTACCGAACCATCTTGGCAGTGAGAAGAATCATATGATACCTACGGATTGTTTCGCACTTCGTGCTCCCACAATCCTACAAAATATTCGCATATCGTGGGCCTATCGTCCCACTTTTATGCTCATATTTTGGCGGGTCCCAAGGTCTATTACCCACTTATGAGCAAGCTCAAGTGGGTAAAGACCTTTTGACCCTGGTATCATAGGATAGATTATCACAGATACTTTGCAAGTGCAGTCTCCAGGGTTTCGAAATAGTCAGGAAAGGTTTTTTTACAGCAGGCAGGGTCGTGAATCTGAACACCCTGCGTGCGAAGACCCAGCAGAGAGAAGCCCATTGCCATGCGGTGGTCCTCGTAGGTCTCAATCAATGCGCCGTGAGGAGTGCCGGGATAGATGGTGATGGAATCCGGCGTCTCTGTGCAGGTAATACCGACTCGTCTTAATTCGTTTACAATTCCACTGATGCGGTCACTTTCCTGTAGTCGAATGTGACCGATGCCTCGAATGGTGGTGGGTGAAGTGGCGAAGGGTGCGATAGCACTAAGGGTAATAGCCTGGTCTGAGTAGGAGCTCATGTCTACGTCGATTCCGGGGAAGGTCCCGGAGGCAGGAGGCGTCAGGAGAATTCCTTCTGCAGTATCTTCCAAGGTACAGCCAAGTCTGGTCAATAGTTTTACAAAGTCCAAATCTCCCTGCAGGGAATTATCATGAATCCCTTCTACTAAAACAGGTATCTGCAATAAAGGGCAGAGAGCATAGAAATAACAGGCAGCAGATACGTCCGGCTCGATGTCGTAGGTGCGTGCCTCATAGTGACTGTCTGCAGGTAGGACAAAGGTTTTGTCTCCTTGTCTTTTTACAGAAACACCAAACTGTTCCATCATATTACAAGTCATTTCGATATAACTCATTCCATGATTTCCCTCAACCTGGATGGTAAAATCCTTTGGAGAAAGGACAGCGGATATTAAAAGAGCACTTAAAAACTGGCTGCTGTTGTCGATGTTGACACAGACGCTTTCCTTATGAATGCCGCTTGCGGTAAGGGTAAACGGAAAGAAACCTTCCTTTTCCTCAAAGGAAATTTCACACCCTAATTCCCGCAGACAGGTTAAGAGAGGGGCCATAGGCCTTTTTTTCATCTGTTCTGAGGAATCCATATGGTAGGTGCCTTTGGATAAACCAAGACATGCGGATAAAAACCGGGCAGCAGTGCCGGCACTGCCTACATAAACGGAGGTTTCCTCCTTTGGAATGGTTCCGCCATAGCCGGTGATTCTTATAGTTTTCTGCTCCTCATCTATTTCAGTAGGAAAGCCCAGGGTCTGGATGCACTTTTGAAAATAGACTGCGTCTTCGCTGAAAAGAACACCCTTGAGAAAGGACTCCCCTTGCGCCAGGGTGGCCAAGAGAAGGGCCCTGTTGGTAATGCTTTTTGAGCCGGGAACGCTTACCTTCAGGCAGGTTTTGGGGATGTGGGGAGATACTACCGGCACAGTATATATTTGTTCTTTTATCATATTTTACCTCACTTCTGGATTTCCAAGGTATCATATCATAACAGCCTGTGATTCTCAAGCATTGGAAAGAATAACTCCCATTTCGGATTTGTGTGCCTGCTACGGATTTGTATATTTGTATGCAGACGCGCTTTCGCTCTAATCGCACCGTAGCGGTAC
>CAMAHO010000091.1 GCA_945834545.1 uncultured Lachnospiraceae bacterium
TAGACACAGGAATGAAAATAGTGTACGGCGTAATTGGTGCTATATGGTAACAGTTCGGCCATATGTAAGGAAGTTTATAAAAAATGGAAGAAAGTTTATAAAAAATGATATTACAATTCATGAGTAATGTGCTATACCAAAAAAGTATATTTATCAGATATACATAGAAGTGCATAAAGAAAAGGGGTAAGTATATGAAGGGGAAACGAAAAAGTATTGTAACCAAAATGATTTTGATTATGTCTGCTGTGGGATTAATCACAATCCTTATGTGTTTTTTAAACGCAGCGGCGTTTACAGCCATTGAGGGTTACAACCAGGAGTTGAGAGAGAACATCACAAAGCTGGAGCAGGGGGATACCGGCGCACAGGTAAAGGAAGCCATCGAGTTTGCACTGATGAATAACGAATACAGAGCTATCGGTACCTTCTATTTTAATATCGGGTTAGTAGTACTGTCTATTATCGTTACTATTATAGCCGCTCTGGTGGCACTGCGGATGATTGTCACTCCGGCTAAGAAGGCCAGTCGGGAATTGGAGAGTATTGTACAGGGAATCGAAGCTGAGGAGGGCGATTTGACAGCCAGAATCAGTGTGAAATCCAATGATGAGATTGGAAGTATTGCTACCGGTATCAATTCCTTTATGGGAGTTTTGCAGGAATATATGCTGAAGATGAGAGAAAACGCCAGCGCTATGCTGGAATCCGCAGAGGTTGTAACGAAGGGCGTGGAGAATTCCAATCAAAGTGTTTCCAGTGTATCGGCAGCATCCCAGCAGCTGGCAGCCAGTGTGGAAGAAATCTCCGCTACCTTACAGCAGATTTCAGATGCCAGTGAACAGATTCTTCAGATGGTGCAGGATATGAAACAGTCCGCTAACGGCGGTGTGGATACCGCTTCTGATATGGTGGGACGAGCAGTGAAGCTTCGCGAGGAGACCTTGAACAGCAAGCAGAAGACCACAGATGTATTTAAGAGAATTGAAACGGAAGTGAAGCAGTCTGTGGCAGACAGTCAGAGTGTAGACAAGATTAATGCTCTGACCGGCGATATTCTTAGCATTGCAGGGCAGACCAATCTGCTGGCATTAAATGCTTCTATCGAGGCAGCACGTGCCGGAGAGGCAGGAAGAGGCTTTGCAGTAGTTGCAGAAGAAATCAGAGTCCTAGCGGATAACTGTCGTGAAACTGCCAACAGCATCCAGGAAATCAGCCAGACGGTAATCAGTGCCGTTTCTACCCTCACCGAGAATGTAGGGGAGATGCTGCAGTTTGTAGACCAGGATATTATGGGAGATTATGATTCCTTTGTTGGAGTCGTAAATCAATACCAGACCGATGCTGAGGAGATGAACGGCATCCTGTCTCAATTCGCTGAGGAAACAAATTACATGACAACTACCATGCAGGATATGAACACAGGCATCCGCGATATCTCTATTACCATGGATGAGAGTGCAAATGCAGTAACCAGCGTGGCAATGGAGGCCTCCAGTCTGGTGAACATCATCGCCGATATCCAAAAGGAAACAAACCATACCGGCGAGATTTCCGCTGAAATGGACGAGCAAGTTCAGAGATTTAAAAATATGTAACATTAGGGACGGAGTTGTTTGTTGCTCATGTCTGTCCCGGATGTTGCAACCGTGATTTGCATAAGGCATCCTTTTTGCGAAAAATAAAAGAAGAGCCAGGAAGAACAGAAGCAGTGGTCTTCATCTGTTGTCCTGGCTCTTTGTGTTTATTTTACTATGAATTATTGCGAGAACACTTCTCGGCATCCATAGCCAAAACAAACATCAATACAATAAGGGAATTTTCATCACTTCTCACGTCAATGACATACTGGTCTGTCATATGAAACAGCTCTTTGCAAATAGAAGCAATCTCTGTGCCGGAGGCATTTGTGATTTGGTAGTCCCATTCCATAAAGCTGCCCTGGATTTGCCAGCCATTATAATCAATCGTAAACTGAGGCTTAAAGAGGGTAAATTCCTTTTTGATACAGCCCAAATACTGGTCGCCTAGGTAGATTTCAAATTTGGGCAGAAAAGTAAGGATTCGCTCCTTCACGGTTCCTACTTCATTTCCGGTTCTGTCGAATATTTTTAGACAGTGTCCCCAGGCTAGCTGTCCTTTTACAATGTACAGGGTATTTCCCTGCTCGTCATAGATATCATAGCTGTCAAACCAGGAAAAAAATCGTTGCTTAAAGTACATTTTCATATGTAAATTCCACCTTTCAAGTATATTTTCCTTATTTTACCAATCCATAGGCAGCATTTCTCACCCTGGGGTGACAATAGCCCTCATCGTTAGGAATGAGATTATGCATGTAGGCGATGGAAAGACCTTCCTCACATTCGCACATATCCCTTTTAAACAGTCTATCACAACAAGGCAACGATTGTCACCAGGAACATCTGGGACGGGGTTAATTGTTGCTCATATCTGTCCCGAATGTTGCACACACTACCAATATGAGGTATTTTATTAATAAACAGAAAGGCGTGAAACTCTTATGTGTGGAAGATATTATGTGGACGATGAAACAGCCAGAGAGATAGAGAAAATCATACGGATAGCAGATGAAAAGGTGAGAAGAGAGACATCTGTAAAGCTGCAGCCGAAAGACATTCATCCTACGGATACAGCCCCTGTCTTAACCGCATCAGCTGACGGTATTATTTGCGCTCAGCAGAAATGGGGCTTGCCGGGATTTGAAAAAAAGCAGGTTATATTTAATGCCAGAAGCGAAACTGCTCTGGAGAAAAAAATCTTTCGGGAGGGTCTGGAAAAAAGGCGAATAGTGGTTCCTGCCACCTGGTTTTATGAGTGGAACCGGAAGAAAGAGAAAAATATATTCTATCGAAAGGATAAGCCTGTACTGTTTATGGCAGGAATCTATAACCGCTGCCAAGGGGAAGATAGGTTTGTGATTCTTACAACCAAGGCCAATGCATCCATGGAGCCGGTGCATGATCGAATGCCTTTGATCCTGGAACCGGAGGAAATTAACTCCTGGATTTATGAAAAGGAAAAAGCGCAGCAGCTTCTCCAAAAAGTTCCGGGGGTGTTGGAGCGAAGAACCGAATTTGAACAACTGACATTATTTTAATACATCCAAAGAGCATACAAAAACATCCAAAGAGCATACAAAATACTTGACAATATGAACGGTCGTTAGTTAAAATACAAGAATGATCCTAGGTAGACCATGTCATTTTGTACAGATTTCAAAACGTAAGGAGAGGAGTAAAATAGTGAATAGCGTAGAAAACATGATTGAAATTAATCATTTGAATAAGCACTTCGGAATGGTTAAGGCAGTAAATGATTTGAGTTTTCGCGTGAAAAAAGGAGAATTGTTTGCTTTCCTGGGAGTAAATGGGGCAGGAAAAAGTACGACGATTTCCATGATTTGCGGTCAGTTAGCAGCAGATGGGGGAGAGATTCGGGTAAATGGATGGGATGTGAACACATCCGGACATAAGATTAAGGAAATGACTGGAGTTGTTTTTCAGGACAGTGTGTTAGATAAGCCGTTGACAGCAAGGGAAAATCTAAAGAGCAGGGCGGCGTTGTACGGCATCACAGGGAAAGCCTTTGAGGCTCGTCTGCAGGAGTTGATTTCCATCTTTGAACTGCAGGAGTTTATTGACCGGCCTGTAGGAAAACTATCAGGTGGACAAAGGCGTAGGGTAGATATTGCCAGGGCTTTGATTCACAAGCCACAACTACTAATCCTGGATGAACCCACTACGGGACTGGACCCACAGACCAGAAAAAATATCTGGAGCATTATTGAATCCCTCCGTGAGGACGACGGGCTTACGGTCCTACTGACCACCCATTACATGGAGGAGGCTGCATCAGCCAGTTATATCGTGATGATCGACCACGGCTGCATTGCGGCAGAAGGGACTCCCTATGAATTGAAAAATCAGTATGTGAAGGATTATCTTTCCATCTATGGGGTCAGCAAGGAGGAAGTGGAAAGCCTAGGGATAGCTTATGAAGAAATCAGAGATGGTTACAAAATTGCCATTGCGTCACCTCTGGTAGCTACCGACCTGATATTGAATCACGCCTCCGTATTTCGTGATTATGAGATTGTGAAAGGCGGCATGGACGATGTGTTTATTACAGTGACAGGAAAGAAACTGGGAGGGGAACAGTGATGAGAACACTTACTACGTTGATTAACAGAAATCGGAAGCTCTTTTTCAGGGACAAGGGAATGCTGTTTTCTTCTATGATAACGCCTTTGATTCTGATTGTTTTGTATGCTACCTTTCTTGCAAAGGTATATAAGGATTCCTTTTTATCCAATATTCCGGCTGTGCTGGAGGTCTCAGAGAAGCTGATTGACGGAACCGTGGCAGGACAGCTTGCGGCAGCTCTTTTGGCAGTCAGCTGCGTGACGGTTACCTTTTGTGTGAACCTGACTATGGTTCAGGACCGTGCCTTTGGCGTGCGGAAGGATTTCGATGTATCCCCTGTTCGAAAGCCTGTGATTTATCTGGGATATTTCTCTGCCACCGTGTTGAATTCCATGATGGTGAATCTATTGGCATTGGCCGCTTGCCTTGGATACATAGGGATGATGGGTTGGTATCTTACCGTAACGGATGTAATTCTCTTGGTATTGGATTTGTTTATTCTGATTTTATTTGGTGCTGTTTTATCCAGCATTGTCTGCTATCCATTGAAAACACAAGGGCAAATGTCGGCAGTAGGAACGATTGTCAGTGCCGGATACGGTTTTGTCTGTGGAGCTTATATGCCAATCTCTAACTTTGGTGAGGGATTGCAGAAGGTTATGAGCTATCTTCCGGGTACCTACGGCACCGCTTTGATTAAAAATCATATGCTTCGCGGTGTGTTTGAGGAGATGGAGGCAAAGGGCTTTCCGGCAGAGGTGGTAAAGGGAATTGCAGATTCCCTGGATTGCAACCCGAAGTTTCAGGGAAGTGTGGTGGAACCAGGATATATGATTCTTATCATGCTGGGAACGATTTTGGTTTTAGGGGGGATTTACTTATTGATTACGGCCTTGCCGGAGAAAAAATAAGGAAAACGGTTAGAAGAAAGCTAGAAGAGCACAAAGAAAAGCTGGAAAGCGCAAAAGAAAAAGGGGAGAGGGACGTATGAAAACAAGGAATGCAACGAAAAATCAGGAAAACACATTAGCTCCTGTGTATTACTGGTTTCTGGTGTTTCTCACCGGCTGTTTGGTGGGATGGATTTATGAGGAAATTTTTTACTGGTTTACGGAGGGGTTATTACGCAACCGAGGCATTTTATATGGCCCATGGCTGCCCATCTACGGCGTTGGGGCTCTAGGTATTTATGCAATGAAGCCGATTAAGAAGTACCCGGTTTTGTTGTTCTTGCTTTGTGGCTTGGTATCGGGGATTGTGGAGTATATCATTGGCTATATCGGTATTCATTTCTTTGGCCTGCGGCTTTGGGACTACCGGGAGCTTTTATGGAATATTGATGGAATTATCTGCTTTCGCAGCGTAATCAGCTTTGCAGTGTTGGGACTGGTGTTCCATTACTTGTTGGAGCCGGCAGCGGAGAGGGGAGTGAAAAGGCTGCCCTCCGGGACGGTTCGTGCTATCTGTCTGGTTTTGCTGCTGGTATTTCTCATGGATTGCATTTTGAGTGCATTGTTTCGGACACCGATTACCTACTAGGAGAGAGGCTCTATGAAGCGAATTAGAATTATTGAGGATGATGCTGCCATTCGGACGGAACTTACAACCTTGCTCCTGACCAACGGCTATCCCTGCAGGGGATTAATGAAGGAAAGTACACTGGTCGTGAGATTTTACTTATGGGAGCCGTCTTGTTTTTAAGTGGGACATTGCTGGGAATGTTTTTCTCACCTCGTAAGTTCCAGATGATAGGAAGTAATAATGGTATAATTTTTACAATAGCTATTGGTTGAAGATTTAGTCAAGCCTCCTAAAATACAATTTGTTTGTAATTTAGGAGGCGTTTTTTATTTGCTGTACTGTTCAAATGCCAATCCAAGCAGTCGCTCAACCTGATTTACCATGAACAGAGGAATAGCTCCACAAAATATTTACATAAGTTTCTTTTTTGCGTGTTTCAGATTTTACATGGCATTGATAAGATGCCAATGAACTAAAAAATGGAAATAACGAAAAGGAGATTATGATGAATTTTAAGAAAGTATTGTGTAGTTCATTAGGTTTGGTACTCACTATGGGTATGATTGCTTGTACAGCACCGGCTTCCACAGATGTGGTGAATGAGAAAGAGTCTGAATTTGTATCTGAGGTGTCAAGTGAAGCAGTTGAAAGCAAGACAGAGGAAGAAAATAAAGTAGAGGAGCAGATTCAAACAGCACCTAAATATGTGTTCCTGTTTATTGGCGATGGAATGAGTTATCCTCAGTTCCAGGCGGCAGCTGATTATTTGGGAGCTATGGCAGACGGCGATTATAGAGCGGCTCTTCCAAGCACAAACTACGACACCAGAGGCGGGGCTGTGTTGGATGGACCTGTACGCCTTAACTTTATGGATTTTGAAGTGGCTGGTTCTGCAATAACCTATGACTCCTGTAGCTTTGCACCGGATTCTGCTTCCACAGCAACTTCTATTGCAACCGGTAAAAAGACCTATTCAGGTATGATTAATGTGGATGAAAGTGGAGCGGTAGCCTACGAAACAATCGCTGAGAAATTACATAATCAAAAAGGCTGGAAGGTTGGTGTGATTAGCTCTGTCAACTTAAATCATGCTACTCCGGCGGCATTTTATGCTCATCAGGCAAGCAGAAATAATTACTATGAGATTGGCGAAGAACTGATAAAATCCAATTTTGAGTATTTTGCAGGTGGCGGATTAAAGAAGATAACCGGTCCGGATAAGGATAAGACAAGTTTGTATGACTTGGCAACCGAGGCGGGATACAAGGTCACATTTACACAGGCAGATGCTGAAAAGGTAAGTGCCGACGATGGTAAGGTGATTCTGATTGACGAGCATTTGGCAGATTCAGATGCAATGGACTATGATATGGACCGTGAGAGCGGGGAGTGGTCGTTAGCAGATTATGTGTCAAAGGGAATTGAGGTTTTGGACAATGAAACCGGCTTTTTTATGATGTGTGAAGGTGGAAAAATTGACTGGGCCTGTCATGCAAACGATGCAGGAGCGACTGTAACAGATACCCTTGCCATGGCGGATGCTGTTCAGGTTGCGATTGATTTTGCAGCCAAGAATCCGGATGAAACATTGATTCTTGTAACGGGAGACCATGAGACCGGTGGTTTAACCATTGGATTTGCAGGGACAGATTACGATACTTATTTGGATATGTTGGCAAATCAAAAGATCTCTTACGCCCAGTTTGATGAGCAGTATGTGAACAATTATAAAGAGAACGGAACTTCCTTTGAAGATGCTATGAAGGATGTGGAGAGCTTATTTGGGTTAAAACTTGAGGGAGAAGATGGAGACCGCTTGGTATTAACAGAGTATGAAACAGAAAGACTTCGTGCAGCATATGATTTGATTTTAGCCGATGAAGCTGTTGAATACTCTCAGGAACAGAAGGTGTTATATGGTGGCTATAACCCATTTTCTGTGACTGTAACCCATATTTTAAACAATAAATCAGGGGTTGACTTTACCAGCTATTCCCATACCGGGTTACCTGTGGCGGTATTTGCGAAGGGAAATGGAGCTGATCGGTTTAAAGGCTATTATGACAATACCGAAATCTTTAATAATCTGGCTTCATTGCTCGATGTAAAATAAATGATGGAAAGTAGATGGTACAGGGGGCTTTTGCTCCCTGTATTATGTTATGAAGAAATGGTAGAAAGAATAATGAAAAACAGAACAATAGTACCAGTCTTTTTGTGGTTTGTAGTCCTGATTGTTTTACTTGTTATACCCACAGGATATGAGAATGCGTTGTCTTATAAGAATGCAGACAGAGTAAAGGCGCTGGTTCTGACCACAGATGAAAGCAGTATTGTAGATACCGGTTTGGTAAAGAGCGGAGAACAACGATGTATTGTCAGAATTCAGGATGGACGATTTGAGGGGGAAGAGGTTGTAGCGGTCAATCGATTCAATGGCTCTTTGGCAGAGGATAAGGTGTTCTCGGAAGGAGATGAGGCGTTTGTGGTAGTGAGCCATGCAAATGGGGAAATCACTACAGTTTACATGACAGATCATTATCGTATAGATAAAGAGCTTATCTTAGCAGGCTTATTCCTGATTCTGTTATTGTTCTTTGCCAGAGGTACAGGAGTCAGGGCAATTCTGTCATTTATAGATACCATTCTGATTTTGTGGAAGGTTTTAGTTCCCTGTTTGCTAAAAGGCTGGAATCCGGTTTGGATTTCTTTGATCCTGGTTTTACTATTAACTTTTTTGGTTTTAAGTTTGATTTATGGTTTGGACAGAAGATGTTTATCTGCTACCCTGGGCGCCGGGTTAGGTATTTTGGTAACTGCTGTTTTGGGGTACTTTTTTACTGATATGTTCCAAATTCACGGTGCAGTTATGGAATCCAGTGAAAGCTTATTATATGCAGGCTATCAGTATTTGGATCTGACTAAGATATTCATAGCATCTATATTCCTGGGATCATCAGGAGCTGTTATGGATTTGTCCGTAGATATTTGTTCATCTGTGTACGAGGTGGTTCAGAAAAAACCGGATATTGGTACGAAAGA
>CAMAHO010000092.1 GCA_945834545.1 uncultured Lachnospiraceae bacterium
ATGGCGGTGAGATGAAGAAGGGTATGTTCTCTATGATGAACTACTACCTGCCTCTTAAGGGCATTGCTTCCATGCACTGCTCCGCAAACTGCGATATGGAAGGTAAGCACACTGCAATCTTCTTTGGTCTTTCCGGAACCGGTAAGACAACCCTTTCCACCGATCCTAAGAGACTTCTTATCGGTGATGATGAGCACGGTTGGGACGACAACGGCGTATTCAACTTTGAAGGCGGTTGCTATGCAAAGGTTATCGGTCTTGACAAGGAATCTGAGCCTGATATCTACAACGCAATCAGAAGAGATGCTCTTCTTGAGAATGTAACAGTAGATGCAAATGGCAAGATTGACTTTGACGATAAGAGCGTAACCGAGAATACTCGTGTATCTTATCCAATTCAGCACATTGATAACATTGCATCCAAGGTTAACGGTGTATCTGCAGGTCCTGCGGCTGACAATGTAATCTTCCTTTCCGCAGATGCATTTGGAGTACTTCCTCCGGTATCTATCTTAACACCTGAGCAGACACAGTATTACTTCCTTTCCGGATTTACTGCTAAGCTTGCTGGTACAGAGAGAGGAATCACTGAGCCTACACCTACCTTCTCCGCTTGCTTTGGACAGGCTTTCTTAGAGCTTCATCCTACAAAGTACGGCGAGGAGCTTGTTAAGAAGATGGAAGCTAACGGCGCTAAGGCTTATCTTGTAAACACCGGCTGGAACGGAACCGGTAAGAGAATCACAATTAAGGATACTCGTGGAATCATCGACGCTATCTTAAATGGTGATATCAAGAATGCACCTACCAAGAAGATTCCTATGTTTAACTTCGAAGTTCCTACAGAACTTCCCGGCGTAGATCCTAAGATCTTAGATCCTAGAGATACCTATGCTGATGTTACCGAGTGGGAGACAAAGGCTAAGGATTTGGCTGAGAGATTCCAGAAGAACTTCGTTAAGTACACTACAAACGATGCAGGTAAGGCTCTTGTAGCAGCTGGTCCTCAGTAATTTAGTATTTGAATAAGGTTTGAAATAACAGACAGTCCTCTTGTCTTACCACTTGGGTAAGATAGGAGGACTGTTTTATTGTGTGCCACTGGGGACGGTAATTTCTGGCTTTTGGGGCGGACCACCGGGGACGGTAATTTCTGGCTTTTTTAGTGTCCCCAGTGGTCCGTTAGGGAACCACTGGGGACACTAAAAAAGCCAGAAATTACCGTCCCCGGTGGCACACCCTACCCCCGTTGTCCCCACCCCCTTTACAGAAATCAATTCCTGTAATATACTAGACAAGTGTACACTTTAGCGAAATAATACGAAAAAGGACGAAAAACAGATGAGAGTATTAACCGAAATCAGATGGCATGGCCGTGGTGGGCAGGGTGCAAAAACGGCAGCACTTTTGCTCGCAGATGTGGCGTTTAATCTGGGAAAATATGTACAGGGCTTTCCGGAGTATGGACCGGAGAGAATGGGAGCGCCTATTACGGCTTACGACCGAATCAGTGATAAACCTATCCGGGTTCATTCTAACATATATGAGCCGGATTTTGTGGTAGTGGTGGACGAAACCTTATTACATACAGTCGATGTGACAAGGGGCTTGAAGAAGGAAGGAGCCATCCTGATTAATACCCAGAAAACCAAGGAGGAGATACTTCCCCTGTTACATGGTTATGAGGGGGAGGTCCGCATCATTAATGCCAGGAAGGTATGTATGGAAACACTGGGCAAATATTTCCCCAATACTCCCATGCTGGCTGCCATTGTAAAGGTGTCAGGAATTATGGAGGAGGAAGTATTCTTAAGAGAGATGGAGACCTCCTTAAAACATAAATTTGCTAAAAAACCTGAGGTTTTGGAGGGCAATATGAAGGCTCTGAAATTAGCGTTACAGGAGGTGCAATAATGGCTTTTAAGGCAGAAAATATAAATGAAACCATTGCATGGCAGGATTTGACAGAAGGCCTGCAGATTCACCAGGCAGCTACCTCTAAAGGATTTGAAACCGGAGAATGGAGAACCAATACACCGGTATTTCTACAGGAAAAATGTAAGCAGTGTCTGCTTTGCGTTCCTTATTGCCCGGATTCCTGTATTCTGGTACGTGACGGAAAGAGAGCAGAATTTGACTTAAAGCATTGCAAAGGCTGTGGTATCTGTGTGGCAGCCTGTCCTTTCGGAGCAATCGTAATGAAGGAGGGCGAATAAATGGTACAGAGTAAAAAAGAGAGAATGTCCGGAAACGAAGCAGTTGCTCACGCAATCAAACAGATTAATCCGGATGTCATGCCGGCTTTCCCCATTACCCCTTCCACGGAAATTCCTCAGTTTGTGTCGAATATGATTGCCAACGGGGAGATTGACACGGAATTCATTCCTGTGGAGAGTGAGCATAGCTCTATGAGTGCAGCCATTGGCGCAGAAGCAGCCGGTGCCCGTACCTTGACAGCCACCTCCTCCTGCGGTTTGGCATTTATGTGGGAGGTGCTCTATGTAGCAGCCTCCAATCGACTTCCCATTATGATGGAGGTAGTCAACAGAGCACTGTCCGGACCCATTAATATCAACGCGGAGCACTCTGACAGTATGGGAGCCAGAGACAGCGGATGGCTTCAAATCTATGCTGAGAATAATCAGGAGGTCTATGACAATACCATTCAAGCCTATCGTATTGCAGAGCATGCGGATGTGAAGCTTCCTATTATGATTTGTCAGGATGGTTTCATTACAAGCCACGCAGTAGAAAATATAGAGCTTCTGCCCACCAATGCGGTGAAGGACTTTGTGGGAACCTATGAGCCGGAGCATTATCTGTTAAAAGAAGATGAGACCATGGCAATCGGGCCCTACGCTATCTCTCCCTATTGTATGGAGGCGAAGCGTGCCCAGGCACAGGGTATGATCAATGCCAAGAAGGTTATCCTACAGGTGGCGGAGGAATTTGAAAAGCTGTCCGGCAGAAAATACGGCTTTTATGAGGGCTATGAGCTGGACGATGCAGACTTTGTCTTGGTAGCCATCGGCTCTGTGTGCGGAACCATCAAGGATGCTATTGACGAGCTGCGCAGCAAGGGAAAAAAGGTTGGCTTATTAAAGGTCAGAGTGTTCAGGCCCTTCCCTGGGGAAGAATTTGCAAAGGCATTGAAAACAGCAAAGGCAATTGCCATTATGGATCGCTGCGAGGGCTATAACGCCAACGGCGGTCCTTTGGGAGCGGAATTGACAACGGCTTTATATAAGGAAAAAGCGCAAGCTGAGGTTGTGAACATCATCTATGGTTTATCCGGACGTGATGTCAAGACGGAAGACATCTGCAGAGTATATGAGAAGCTTGAGAAGTTATCTCAAGGTACAGATGAGTTTGGCCCATATCCTTATCTCGGACTTAGAAGCAATGAGTCTGCAGATAGAATCTAGATAGGGAGGAGAGAAGAATGCAGACAAAAAATACCTTCGATTTTAAAGAAATTCAAGGAAGAGAAGAACGTTTGGCACCGGGACACAGAATGTGCGCCGGCTGTGGCGGCACAATCGCTGTAAGAAATGTTCTTAAGGCACTTCATCCCGGGGATAAGGCAGTGATTGGCAATGCCACAGGCTGTCTGGAGGTTTCCTCCTTTATGTATCCTTATACCGCATATGAGGATAGCTATATTCACAATGCATTTGAAAATGCAGGTGCAACCTTATCCGGGGTTGAGACTGCGTATAAGGCCCTTAAGAAAAAGGGTAAGATTACAGAAGAATATAAGTTCATCACCTTTGGAGGAGACGGCGGTACTTATGATATCGGTTTACAGTCTTTATCAGGGGCTATGGAGCGTGGGCACGACATGGTGTATGTCTGCTATGACAATGGGGCATATATGAATACCGGTGTGCAGCGTTCTTCCGCAACTCCAATGTATGCGGATACGACTACAACCCCCACGGGAAAACAGTCTGACGGAAAGCCCCAGAGACGAAAGGATTTAGCAGGGGTAATTGCGGCTCATAATATTCCTTATGTAGCGCAGACTACCTTCATCGGAAATATGAAGGATTTATATACCAAGTCTGAGAAAGCCATATACACTCCCGGGGCTGCCTTTTTAAATATCCTGGCCCCCTGCCCGAGAGGCTGGAAATATGACTCACCGGAAATTATCGAGATTTGTAAGCTGTCGGTGGAAACCTGTTATTGGCCTCTGTTTGAAGTGATAGAGGGCAAATGGCAGCTAAGCTATATGCCCAAGAAAAAATTACCAATTGAGGACTTCTTAAACAAACAGGGCAGATTCAAGCATCTGTTTAAGCCCGAAAATGCCTATTTAATTCAGGCTTTCCAGGAGGAAGTGGACCGAAGATGGGAAGAACTTTTGGTTCGTTGTAATGCATAAGAAACAGTTGTAATTTCAACGTAAATGGTATATACTAAAGATACCTGAAATGTTTGATGACTCTTGTTTATTTTTGAACCTACATTACTTTTTATGGGATTCCTATATCGCATCATAGCTGTCAGGCCCTCACTCATTTGAGGATCGCAGGGGAAGGCAAAAGTGGTGTTGCGGTTACCCACCTAGCTTAGCTAGGAGTCAAAGGGCAAGAGGCGGCATTTCGGGATATTACATAAGAAAAAGCATAAAGTACAAAAGCAAGAAGCAACCTATTTACTAGGTTGCTTCTAATTATATTAGAGGGTTTAGAAATCAGGCTGGAAGGAGAGGCTTGTGAGAAAAAAGATTAGGTATGTTGTGCTTTTGTTACTATGCTTTCTTATATTAATATGTTTACCTAACGAAAAAAAAGCTCCTCAGGAAACAGAGGGGGAAAGTCCTGTTGTACATAACATGAATATTCTGTTGAATCTCTTCGGCATAAAAGAAGAAAAACCAGCCACAATTCATCTGGAGCATAAGACAGGGGAGGAAAGAATCCGTATAGTAATCAAGAATAACGGATATTCCTCTATCTATCATGAGGAAATAGAGATTGAAGATTCCAAAGGCAACCATTGGAGATTTTGCAATGCGAAGGCGGAACAGGAAAAGAATATCTGTCTGATAGGAGAGGAAGAGAATCGCTTTATCGTCACTACCTTGGATAGAAATCAAACATTTGGAGGCTTTCGGGGAGATTTGTATCTCTATGCAGAAGAGGACGGGTATGTGCTTGTAAATGAGCTGCCCTTGGAAGCGTATTTATATGGAGTTGTGCCAGGGGAAATGCCAGCCTCCTATCCCCTTGAGGCCCTTAAGGCTCAGGCCGTATGCGCCAGAAGCTATGCCTATGATAAGCTCCTGCATCCTCGATATGAGAGATACACTGCACACTTAGATGACAGCACATCCTTTCAGGTATACGGCACCGGGGCAGAACGGGATAGTACCAATGAAGCAGTTCGCATCACGGAGGGCCAGGTGCTTCTACAAGGGGAAACAGAGGTTTTGGAAACCTGGTATTATTCTACCTCTATGGGGAATGGGAGAGAGTATCTGCTAAAGGAGAACCGGTTGGAGGACAGAGGAAGCTGGCAGGGGTACCTGCAAGACTTGACGGAGGAAGAGGCGTTTCAAGCAGTAATATGTACTGTGGATGAGCAGGATTTGGAAAACCAGGAAAAGCTTTATCGTTGGACCGTGGAGTGTTTTGACAAGGATATTTGTGAAAAATTGTATGATAAGCTAAAGCAGCTGCCTTCCATACAGGGAGATGCTCTGGAAAGATTTCAGTACATAAATAATCTGGAGGTCACAAAGAGAGGTCAAGGAGGTGTGGTAGAGGAAATTACCATCGTAACCGAAAAGGGAAGCTATAGCGTAGAGGGGGAGAGCAACTGTCGTAAACTGCTATGCCTAGAATCTGCTGAAATCAGAGACCAGTATGGCACTCTATGGGAAGGCATGGAGCTGTTGCCAAGCGGTTTTTTCGTAATAGAGACTAGCACAAACAATGAGAATGTGATAGGATACAAGCTGTGTGGTGGCGGATTTGGACATGGAAGGGGAATGAGCCAGAACGGTGCCAAGGGGTTAGCTCTTAGGGGCTATTCTTATGAGGAGATTTTGATGTTTTTTTACGGGGAAGACGGAGATTTGTGAGCTCATGCGTAAGTTAAAAAGTATTGTGGAAAATTTCATAGAAGATATGTCCAAACAAAACATCAGTGCCTTTGCCTCCAGTACGGCCTTTTTTTTCTTCCTTTCTATGGTTCCGATTATGATTATTTTGTTTGTCATAATCCCATACACACCCTTGACCAGAACGGATATCTTGGCAGTGCTAAAGAAGTTTTTGCCGGCAGATTTAGACAGCATTATTATTTATTTTCTGGATTCGGCGTATAAAAAATCCACGGGAGTGCTTCCTATGGCAATCCTGGTTACTCTCTGGTCCGCAGGAAGTGGAACCCTGGCGTTAAAACGAGGCTTAAATGCTATTTATGAAATCGAGGAGAAATGGAATTACTTTGTGGTTCGGATTTTTTCATCTCTCTATACCTTGGTCATGTTGATTGTGAGTCTGCTCCTTATGCTGCTGGTGGTGTTTGAAAAGCAGATGTTAGCCTTGGCTCTGGGCTTTTTTCCGAATTTGAAGGTTTTTTTAAATATCTTTCTCCCATTTCGCTATCTGGTACTTTGGGTGGTTTTGCTGTTGTTTATCTCAGTTATATTTACCTTTTTGCCTTCAAAACGACAGCGCTTTTTAGAACAGCTGCCGGGAGCTGGCTTTGTTGCTATGGCCTGGAGCTTGTTTTCCTACGGCTTTTCAGGGTATGTGTCCGTGGCGGATTATAGCGTTTACGGCAGTCTGGCAGTGGTGATTATTATGATGTTTTGGTTATATATGTGTATGTATATTTTACTATTAGGGGCTTATCTGAATTATTATTTTAATTCGGCCAACAGAGCCTTTATCAGGAGTCGTAATGAGCGAAGAAGAGCAAAAGAAAAATAGAAATTTGGATTTAACCCAAGGGAGCCCTTTGAAAACAATCCTGTTGTTTTCCATTCCCTTACTGATAGGACAGCTGTTTCACCTTTTGTATACCCTGGTAGATACCCGAATGGTAGGTCAGTTATTGGGAGAAGTACAGTTAGCAGCGGTAGGCTCTACTACCACAGTGTGTGATATGCTGATTGGCTTTGTAAACGGGGTTACCAATGGATTTGCCATCGTTTTAGCCAGGTTTTATGGAGCAAAGGATAAAAAGGGAGTCCGGAAGTGCTTTGGCTTATCCGCTGTTTATGGAGTAATTCTGGCTTTGGTATTGTCAGGTCTGTGCCTTTTGTTTCGGGGTACAATCCTGTCCTTTTTGCAAGTTCCCAAGTCTCTCTGGGAGAATGCCCAAGCTTATCTAAGCATTATCGCTGCAGGGCTTTTGATGACGGCTCTATACAATATTGGGGCATCTGCACTTCGAGCTATCGGGGATTCTGTGATGCCACTTTTGTTTTTAATCCTTTCCTCTGTAGTGAATATTGGCTTGGACTACCTGTTTATGGCTGTCATTCCTATGGGAGTGGGAGGGGCGGCCTTTGCCACTGTACTTTCCCAGGGGGTTTCTGCGGTTTGCTGTCTGACTTATATACGAAGGAAGTATTCAATTTTACATATCACCGGACAGGATATTCGGTTGGATAAAAGCATGACGAAGAAGCTTTTGGAATCCGGCATAGGCATGGGATTTATGATATCCTTTGTCCAGCTGGGGACGGTTGCTCTGCAGGTGACCATCAATACCTTTGACCAGGCAGTCATAGTAGCCCATACGGCAGCAAGAAAGGCGACCAGCTTATTTATGCTGCCCTTCAGTACCTTGGGAAGTGCGCTGGCTACCTATGCAGGGCAAAATAAGGGGGCCGGACTGTTTGACAGAATTAAGCAGGGCTTAAAACGGACTGTGCTGCTTACTTGGATCTGGTGTGGTATCGTATTTGCCATCTCCTTGGCATTTGCTCCGGCTATTACAAAGCTGATCAGTGCCTCCGCTAATCCTGTTGTACTGCAGACAGCTGCAAGGTATCTGAGGATAAACACAGCCTTCTACTTTGTCACAGCAGTCATTTGTATCTTTCGCAACACCATGCAGGGACTGGGAGACACCAGGACACCTGTATTATCCAGCTCCATGGAGCTTGTTGGGAAGATCCTGATTGCATGCTTTTTGGCACCCCAGATAGGCTACTTTGGGATTATTATAGCAGAGCCTATTGTCTGGTTTATCATGGTAATCCCGTTGTGTGTAAATATCAGGAAATGTTTCAATAACAATTAAAAAAGGAAGCAACAATAGGGACGGAGTTATTTGTTGCTCGTATCTGTCCCAAATGATGTTGTTATGATTGACTCAGGGTAACTCGATTATCTATGGATGAATATAAAAGCCGAGGGAACAGAAAAAAATAGTTCATATCTGTTCTCTCGGTTTTTGTTCTATAACAGGATGAGCAATCCAAAGGGATATGAGAAATATTATTTTGAGGCTAACAGTGCTTTCAAACGAAGAATTTCTTCTTCCTGTTTTTGGATTGTCTCTATAGCTTCTGCCTTTTCTTCCGTCAGTTGCGCCTTTTCTTCCGTTAATTGCGCCTTTGCCTCTGCTAACTGGTCTCTTTCCGCAGCGGTATCCTTCAAGGCTTTGTCGATGGTGCGCTGGTACTTGTAGTATTCCTCACGGGCATAGCACTGCTGGCGGATCAGTTCATCCGTATTGCATTCGAAAAGCGCCT
>CAMAHO010000093.1 GCA_945834545.1 uncultured Lachnospiraceae bacterium
AAGCGGCACAAAAACCTCAGGCAATATTGATTTCAGGAAATATTGTAGAGGTGCAGTGCTCGGTAGATAAAGTGGATGCGGTACTGGATTCTGCTGTAGCGAGCCAGGGCAGAGAGCTTCAAGTACGGGAAATCGTGCTGGAAGAGGCGCAGAGTTATTTTGGGGGAGGCAAAGATTTAGATGCCGTCTGCGAATTGATTCAAAATCGCATCTGTCTATGGTTGTGGGAAGAATAAAGCGAGGAAATGAGATGGTGTTTCCTGCGTCTGTATTGACTTCACCTTGACTTAATAATAGAATGACGGAGTAAGGAAAAGCGAAGCAACGGAGGACATTATGAATCAAGCAAGTGACAACAAGGCATTTCGGACCAATCCAATTGTAACGAAAATGTACACTGCAGATCCTGCGCCCATGGTGCATGGGGACACCTTGTACCTTTACACCACGCATGACGAGGATGAGCTGGTGGACAATTTCTACACCATGTATGACTGGTGCTGTTTCTCTACAAAGGACATGGTGAACTGGACAGATCATGGCAGGATTTTCTCCCTGAATGACATTGAGTGGGCAGACGACAGGGCTTGGGCTCCCCAGGCTGTGTATCGCAACGGGAAGTTTTATCTGTATTGTCCGGTACATAAAATAAACGGTGGAATGGCAATTGCGGTGGGTGTTTCCGATAGCCCCACAGGACCTTTTACAGATTTGGGTCATCCTTTGGTGGAGGAGGATGACTGGAATGATATTGACCCTACGGTATTTATCGATGATGACGGGCAGGCGTATTTGTATTTTGGAAATCCGGAATTGCGCTATGTATTGTTAAACGAGGACATGGTCAGCTACAATCAAGAGGTTGGCATTGTACGAGTGCCTATGACCACGGAATCCTTTGCCAAGGGCGGACATACCACGGGCACTTCCTATGCTGAGGGCCCTTGGTTTTATAAGAGAAATCAGCTGTATTACATGGTTTACGCAGCCTTTGGAACAGATATGGACTGTGAACACCTGGCGTATTCTACTTCCACCTCTCCTACCGGACCTTGGGTCTATGGTGGCGTTCTGATGACGGAGGAGGGCGGAACCTACACCAACCACCCTGGAGTTGCGGATTTCAAGGGGCATTCCTATCTCTTTTATCACACTGGGGAGCTGCCGGGCGGAAATCTGTTTCATCGCAGCGTGTGCGTAGCAGAATTTACCTATAACGAGGATGGTTCTATCAACACCATACCAAAGTGCGACGGAGTTTACTCTGTTTCCTAAACCAACAGTTTAGTCACAGTATTTCTTTATTGACATATAATAAGAACAAGATTATTATATAAACTATATACGGCAAAACAGGAGAAATCCTGCGACGCAAAGCTATAGGGTCTTCCGGGAAAAGGATGATAGCCAGTTGCCACATTTCATGTGATATAATGTAGGTGATTTGAGCTGGGCCTTTGCCCAGCTTTTTTGTTCCCAGGACTCTTGTGTGCAAGCTGGTAGGGGTAAAGGAATGAGCAAGCAAATCGCGGATAATATAAAAAGAATATGTGTTTTCGGCGTGCTCCTGTTAATGGTTGGGGTGTGTACCTGGGGGTTCTTGCAAAAAGATGACCAAGGTACCATTTTGCGGCAGGAGGAGTTGTTCCAGTGGACTGAGAATTGGCAGTGTCAGGGAGACCATACCGTAAGCCTGCCGTATAAGACTTCCTGGATGGAAGGTCGAGAGGTTGTTTTTGAAAATGTATTGCCCGCGTTTATTAAAGATGGCTGGGCACTTTGTTATATGACGAACTATGCTGCACAAAAGGTCTATATAGGAGACCGCCTGGCTTACAGTTATGAGATTGATAAAAATACCGCGATTCCGCAGAATTTTAGGGCTTTGGTGCGCTTGGATGAAACAGATGCGGGAGAAACCATAAGGCTGGTGATGACGCCTTCCTACAACGGTGACTACGAGATGCAGGGCGTTATGGTAGGGCCAAAGGACACGGTACTTTACTATTTGTTAAAGATTAATGTTTGGCGTACCGTGGCAGCTACTTTGATTTTATTGTTGTCGATTATGATTTTGACTTTATCCGTTTTCCACAATATCAATGCGAAGATAAAATATGACGCTGCTATGAGTTATTTTAGCTTCTTCATGCTTAGTTTTTCGCTATGGTTTGCCATTGGAAGTGATATACCCCAGTTCCTTACTCGGAACGGAACGGGCTGCAATCTGGTATATTTTCTGAGCTTTACAGCGCTAGCACCTAACTTTATCGGGTTTTACAGTGCCATGGGAGCGAGGGAGAATAAATTCCTAGGCTGGCTGCAATGGATGGGCTTCGGCAATAGCATCCTGCAGATTGTATTGTTCCTCCTGGGGATTATGGATTTTAAACAGATGCAATGGCTCACGATTTGCCATATTGTTATCTCATTTTTCACTATTTTGATGGATACCTTAATAAGTCTTAAAGGGAACCGTGAGAAACGTGCCTTTATGATTATTTATCTGTTCTTTATGATAGTTTGCGGAACTTCGGTGGTGGCATATTATACATCGCCTGAAAAGATCGTTTCGGATGCTGTTTTGGGCATTGGTACGGTGCTGTTTTGTATGTGGATTTTTTACCTGCTGGAGAGCAGAGAGTTGGCTGGTGCCAGGGAAGCTCTAAAGAGCGGCATATACCGCAATATGGCCTACACCGATGCATTGACGGAGATGGCCAACAGAATGGCTTTGGAGCGTGATGTGGATGCCATTCTGGATACCGTTTCTGATGGCAAGAGAATTGTCTATGTGATGTGCGATTTAAACAGATTGAAATATACCAATGACACCTTTGGACATGAGGCCGGAGATGAGCTGATTAAAAATGCAGCCCTTTGCATTATGAAGGCGATTCCCAAGGAGGCTCATTGCTATCGCTTGGGTGGCGATGAATTTGCTGTCTTGCTGGCGGAAAGCGAAATTACAGCCTGGTACATCATCCAGAAAATTGAAGAGGAGATGGAGAAATACAACCAGACCCATGCTATCAAGCTGTCTATGGCTATGGGTAGTGCAACAGATTTACTACAGAAAAATAAGGACGGTTTCTTTAAGGAGCTCTTCAAGCGTGCCGACGATCAGATGTATGAGGTGAAGAGACAGCAGCATATGTCAAGGGACCAAATATATGGAAATCAGTAGGATGCAGCATATGTCAGGAGATCAAATGTTTGGAAAGCAGTAGGTATGCAGGAAGGGGCAAGCTATGCTGAATTTGAAACTGGAAATACAAAATGTAGAACAGGCCAACATCAATCCAGGGATGTTTGGCCTGTTTTATGAGGATATTAACTATGCCTGTGATGGAGGCATCAGTGCTCAGATGTTAGAAAACGGTTTCTTTGAATTCCGGGAGGCATTGGGTACCTGGGGTGCCTTTTCAGATAGAGAGGATGGGTTGTATGGCTGGCTTCCTTATCCGACCAAGGGAGATGGGGCTAAGATGACTCTTGGCACGACAGAGCCGGTCAGTGAGCGCAATCCCCATTATCTGCATTTGGAAACCAGTGATACCCAGAATGGTGTGGTGAACAAGGCCTATGACGGAGTGTCCCTCAAGGCAGGAGAAACCTACATCGTTGAGGCATATTTAAGAAGTCGGGATTATGCTGGACCGGTCTATGTGTCATTATTGGAAACACGTAAGAAGGAAGGGGAGAGAAGCAAGGATTATCCTGTCCTTTCGGTAGTGCTTTCCGCGTCTGTTGAGACTTCCTGGAAAAAATGCACGGTCAGCTTTGAGTCACCGGCAGATGTGCGTCACGGTAAGTTTGTGATAAGCCTGGGGGAACCCTTCTCTGACGGAGCAGGGACTCTGAAGGCTGTTTCAATTGCAAATACCTGTCCTTCCCATAGTTTGGAGCTGGACTTTATATCCTTGAAACCAGCTGATGCCGTGATGGGCGTTTTCCGAAAGGATATCACAGATTTGCTGAAGGGAATGAAGCCAGGCTTTTTGCGCTTCCCCGGTGGTTGCATTGTGGAAGGCGCCAAGCTTTCCAACCGCTACCTGTGGAAAAACACAGTGGGAAAGAGAGAGGACAGAATTCGCACCTTTAATCGCTGGGCACTGCATTTCAATCAGGGGGAAGGTGACTTCGCGGTGAACCGCTTCAGTCACTATAACCAAAGCTTTGATATCGGTTATTACGAGTATTTTCTGCTCTGTGAGTACATAGGTGCCAAGCCTCTGCCGGTTCAAAATGTGGGAATTGCCTGCCAGTACCAGACGGACCAGAAGGTGCCTGTAGACAGTCCGGATTTTATGGAATTTGTGCAGGATACCTTGGATTTGATTGAGTTTGCAAATGGCCCTGTCACATCTAAATGGGGTGCCTTGCGTGCCGAGATGGGGCATCCGGACAGCTTCGGATTGGAACTACTGGGAATCGGTAATGAACAGTGGGAGACTGCGGATGTACAATTCTTTGAGAGATACCGCATTTTTGAGGAAAAGATACACGAGAAGTATCCGGAGATTCGACTCATCGGCTCAGCAGGACCGGATGTGACCAGTGAGCATTACACAGATGCTTGGGCCTACTACAGAGAAAAGATTGGTCAGAATCCGAACTTTGCCTATGCTCTGGATGAGCATTATTATAATTCTATCCCCTGGTTTTATGAGAACAATCATTTCTATGATGACTATCGTCGGGATATCAAGGTGTTTGCCGGGGAATATGCGGCCCACACCAGCTGGGAGGATGACCATGATGTGAAAAACTGCCTGGATGCAGCTATCTCAGAGGCGGCTTTCCTGACGGGAGTTCAGAGAAACAGTGATGTGGTAGTGATGGCCTCCTATGCTCCGCTGTTTGCAAGAGTGGGATACACTCAGTGGTCGCCCAATTTGATTTGGTTTGACGACAGAATCGCCTACGGCTCTCCTAATTATTACATACAGAAGCTGTATGCTTTGAATGCCGGGGATGTGAACCTTGACAGCAGGCTGGAGCAGGGCGAGGAGAATACGGTCTATCAGGTGGTTTCTCTGGACAAGACTACCGGCGAGACTATTATCAAGTTGGTGAATGGTAATCCGGATGGGGTTTCCGTGGACATAGAGCTTGAGGGCAATACCTTGACACAGGTTTTGCCTGCAACCATTGTCACCGGAGAAAACGGGACTACAGTGAATTCTGTGGAGGAACCGGAGAATGTCTGTGACCGCCAGGTTACCTTAATCCACACAGACAAGGGGTATATCCTTCCCGGACTTTCCATGACAGTGATTCGAATAAAATGATATAAGAGCCTATTTCGCAACCGAAATAGGCTCTTTGTATTTTGAAGGATATTTGAAACAAACTTACTCATTACGCTTCCAAAGCATAGGGTACAGTACCATAATCCATAGGATTAACAGGGTGTAGCGCAGAAAATCTCCGATTAGACCCAGTGGAGAGAAGGCAAGCTTCAGGACGGTTTTAAGAAGAACCAGAACGGCTAAGCCTGCCAAAACGCGAAGAAGCTTGCGTGGGAGGGTGCCCTGGGTGGAGAAACGAACAAAGCGGTTTTCCAGGATGGCACCCATGCCAAAGCCAAGAGAAGCACCGGATAGCTTCACCAAGTCGCTGACATTGGCGTAGTCCACAAGACCCAAAATACGATACATGAGTAGGCAGTAGACGCCGGATAGAATCGAAAGGACGATTAAAATGATCGATAGCTTGTAGGTCATCTCACGAAAACTATCCTTGGATGCAGAATTTCCGATAGAAATGGATGCGGCGGATTCTTTTGTGGCCTTCTTCCAAAGCCAATATAAGACTACGACAACCACTAAAGTCAGAACAATAGCGGCAGCCACATCGTAAGGGGTGTGGACCCCGGCATACATGCGAGACCACCCTACCGCCAGGAGAAGAACGGCAAAAAGGACGCGGAGAGGCGTCTTCTTAATCTCCATAAAGAGCGTTCCCATCACGGCAGCAGCTGTCTGGCTGTGGCCACTGGGAAAGGAATAGCCGGTGGCCGTTGGCTTGGCACTGGCAAGGGGCTCAAACTTGGAATCTATTATCCAAGGTCTAGGGATACGCAAAGCAATTTTCAGTCCCTGGACCAAAAGCCCGGAGTAGAAATAGGCAAAGCCGATTTTTACAGCCAGATGCTTGTCATGTGCCCAATAGAGAAAGCAAATGATACCCATTAAAAACAGTTCTGAACCGATGTTCATCACTACATCCTGAAGAATATTAAAAAAAGTATTTCTGTGTTCTGCAAAAAAATAAAGTAATTCCATAACTTCTCACTTAATCATTCTCCCATTTCGTATTTGTGTACCTGCAACGGATTTGTATATTTATATGCAGACGCGCTTTCGCTCTAATCGCACCGTAGCGGTAACAAAGCTGGCAAAGTACGCTCGCTAAGGACCGACGGTGCTACAAGGTCTGCATACAAACACACAAATCCGTAGCAGGTACAAAAATACGAAATGGGAGTTATTATTTTATTCTGTTCCTATCAGTAGATGCGTCCGAAATAAAGCGCTTCCAGTCATCAGAACCATCCAGACAGAACAATCCAGACAAAAACAGTTAGGTCAGTAGCGACATCCGGGTAAAGCACTTTTCATCTAGATATCATTCAGGTCAAAATCCATTTCCGTCAGCAATGTCAGGCTGGCATCCGGCATGGCAACCAGTCGCTTGGACTGATTTAAGATGGCTTCTTCCAGTTTATTTCTCACCAGACGGCCATTTCCGGCATCCATGGCGCGGGTAGCCTGAATTTGATTGAAATAGTCTAACAGAGGCTGTTTGCAGCCCTCATCCAGTTCGTAGCCCTTTTGCTTCGCTGTCAGTTCTGCGATGGATAACAGCTCCTCACCGGTATAATCCGGGAAGTCAATGATGTTGGGAAAACGGCTCTTTAAGCCGGAGTTGGATTCCAAAAATTCTTCCATTTCATTTGAATAACCGGCCAGGATGACTACCAGGTCATCACGGTTGTCCTCAATTCCCTTTACCAAGGTATCAATGGCTTCCAAACCAAAGTTGTCCTCGCCGCCGCGGTGGAGGCTGTACGCCTCGTCGATAAACAGGACGCCGCCCAGGGCAGATTTGATGACCTGATTTACCAAAGGAGCGGTATGCCCCACATACCGTCCTACAAGGTCAGCCCTGGACACCTCCACCAGCTGACCACCGGAAAGAACACCGATAGCCTTTAGGTATTTGCTGACAATACGGGCTATGGTGGTTTTGCCGGTACCGGGATTGCCGGTGAATATCATATGCTTATTGACCTCCCCGGCTTTGAGTCCGGCTTCTCTGCGGCGTCTTTGCACGGCATAGTATTCCTCCAGGCGCAGGATATATTCCTTCACCTCCTTGAGACCTACAATGCTGTCCAGTTCCTTTTTAACAGCCTCCAGTTCGCCATTGTAACCGGTGGAGAGATACTGGCTTAAGGGCAGAGTTTTGTCTTCCTGGGCGATGACAGGAATATCTCCGTCCAGTTTCAACAGAATGGTATTGTTTGTCAGCTCCTCGGATTCCAGACGAAGCTCTGAGAGTGCTTTCTTTGTTTGCTCGTAACCATCTAAAATTCCCCTCAGTCCACGCTTTCCTTGAGCTTGACTAATGAGGTATTGGCGGAAGCTCTCCTCCACAGTGACCTCATACCCCAGCTGTTTTTTGCATTTTTGCAAAAATGTGGTTTCTTCCATGGAAGAAATCGTTTTTAAAGCCTCGGCATCCAAATCTGAAGTCTCACAGATATCGCCTAGGGCATTGACAAAGGGTGCCCCCATGATGCCGGCTAGCTTGTTCACCGGTTTATCGCTGAGAAAAATGAGGTATTTCCCCTTTGCTTCAAAGGCGCCTATGGTATTTCCGGCTAAGGCGTTGGCTACTTGAATGAGCTGGCCGTTTTGCAACAGATACCGCTCTGTAAGTCTGCACTCTCCGGTTATGACCAGCTCGCTTAGGCGATTTAAGAGGGAAATATGGCAGCTTTCAAAACGCTCAAATACTAAAACATGAGCCTTGCTCTGGAGGCAGGCGTATAAATCCTGCAAGAACAGCTTTTCCTCTCCCACCGAAGGATAGAGGCTCAGGTTCAGGGTTGCAATTTCGTTATTCGGCAGAAGGCGTCTGTTTGCCAGCTCTGTTACCAGAGTCTGCAGCGCAAAGTGCTTTCCGGTACAGGTAGGACCGGTGATGTAGATGCTGTTTAGGGCATCGTTTTCGTCCCGTTCGGAAACAAGAGGACGTTTAAAGGCTATGATCAAGTGCTTTAGAAAGTCCTGCTGACCGATGATCTTTTCGGAAAGTACTTCCGAGAGACCGGAAAATTTGCTTAATGAGGAAGAATTCTGAAGGGTTTTGGGAGATACTGTTCCAAAATCCTTTGCCAGGTTTTCCTCCAGTTCCCGAATGCTTTCTCCGACTTCTCCGGCGGTCATAACAGCCCCTTTGGCTGAGGCGGGTGCGCTGACTTGGGAGGAGGTGGGGGCTTTCATATTGGTATTTGGCAATTGGCTAAAGTCCATGGAAGGCTTCTTATTCTGCCTTCCCGGGGCAATGGCCTCCAGGTTCTCCATAAAGCTGCCGCCCTTTTTCTTCTGTCGTTTTTGGGCTGCTTCAATCTCCTCTATACTGTATTTGGATAGATTTTCATTCATGTTCATAGCTAACTCCATTCGTGGTTATCGGGGGACA
>CAMAHO010000094.1 GCA_945834545.1 uncultured Lachnospiraceae bacterium
AAGCTAGGGTTTTCTATACTTTGCGGAATAGCGGGGACAACGGGGACAACAGGGGTCATATGGACCTGTCCCCGTTGTCCCCCGATACTCCTACTCCCACAGAGGCTTAAAGGAGATGTTCAAATCAACCTTTTCCGGTATTCCGCTTACTACACCGGAATCACTGTATTGCCACACATCATAGGCATAAGGATAATAGAAATTAGGATTATAATAGGCAAACCACTTATCATACTCTTCAAGCCTGGACAAATCCAACAGCAAGGCTCCCATTTCCATATTCAGATAAATCATTGGCTTATATCCGGCTTCCTTGATTTTCTCACAGAACAAAACAGCAAAATTTGTTCTTTCCTCTACGGAGATAGCATTCATTCTGCCCTTGCCACTCACCTTTTCCACATCAAAAACAACAGGGCAATCAATCTTATACGGGGCGATTTCCTGTAGCACCAAATCCACCTCTTCTAACAGCTCTGCCTCGGTAATCGCCTGGGTATAAAAATACACTCCGGCATGCACTCCTGCCGCATTTGCACCCTTTATGTTATCCTCGTAGGTGACATCCGTGACCAGCCTTCCCTCTTCTCCGTAGCCGCGATAGCCCACACGGATAAAGGCAAAGTCCACACCGGCCTCTGCCACCTTATTCCAGTCAATTTTGCCCTGAAACTTGGACACATCGATTCCCTTGTAGGAAACCAGGCTGCCATTTTCATAATAATTGGCAAAACCGTTCTCATCAAACACCAGATTCTCTTCCAGATAGGAATTCTTTTTTAACTCCTCTTTAATCGGTACAAAATGATACTTTCCTCCGCTGACTAAAACCAAATCATTGGGATAAAATGTTCTAAGGGTTTCCACGGTTGAGCTGCCATTTAACAGTCCATTCTTAAGCTCTGTGAGCACATCTCCTCTGGCCAGATCCGCACTTTTATGCCGTTCCTCCTCAAGCAGGGTATCCAGTTCCACCTGGGTATAGGTTTTTATCTGCTCGATACTCTCTGCCATAACCTCTATACTATCGGCATCTGCCTCTCTTGCCTCACTGCCCTTTACCAAACCGTATATTGTAGCAGTAACCCCCAGTCCCAGAGTAACTGCTAACAGACAAGCTAAAAATACAACGAGAAATACTTTTTTCATCTTCATATAGAACAATAACCTTCCTTATTTCTATTAGTACTTTCTTATTCTATCTTATCCACCAATAAAAAGAAAGGTTATTGTACCATTTTGCGCAAATTTTCCAGTATTTTCTTTTCTCTTCGGCTAATCTGCACCTGACTTGTATGTAAGAGCTTGGCTGTCTGATTCTGGGTGAGATTTTGATAATACCTAAGGTAGATTAACTGTCTCTCACCTGCCTCCAAGCTCTCCAATAGCTGAGCTACAAGCTGCTTATTCAGAAACTCCTCATAGGGATTTCTGCTATCTGCCAGAAGCTCCAGCTTTTCTCCGTTGTTCTCTCCCGAAAAGGTCTCATTTAAGGACTCAATCTCCTTGCCTGCTCCAAGTGCCAGAATGACTTCCTCCCCGGATAGTCCGGTCTCTCTCTCCAAGATCTCCAGGTCAGGCTCCTTTGCGTCCTCCTTCTGCAATTTCTCAATCGCCTCAAACAGCTTCTTCCGGTTTTCCTGAATTCCCCTGGAAATCTTCACCGGCCCATCATCCCGTAAAAACCGCTTAATCTCGCCGGTTATCACGGGGACAGCATAGGTGGAAAACTGCAAGCCCTTTTCGCAGTCAAATTTCCGGATCGCCTTGACTAAGCCCAGGCACCCTATCTGATACAGGTCCTCTCTCTCATACCCTCTGTTTTCAAACCTTTGTACAATAAAATGTACCAAGCCGCTGTTTTCCTCTACCAGTACCTCCAATGCCCTCTTGTCTCCTGTCTGCGCATTTTGTATCAGTACTGTTCTATCCTCCATGGATGAAGCTTACTCCTCCCTTCCAATCCATGGCCCACAAGCCAGCTTCTTTTTCATGGTGATTCTGGTGCCTTCACCGGGTTTGCTTTCCACCTGAAGGTCATCCATAAAGGCTTCCATAAAGGAGAAGCCCATGCCGCTTCTGTCAAGCTCCGGTTTCGAGGTGTACAAGGGCTCCATCGCCTTGGATATATCCTCAATACCAACCCCCTTGTCCAAAACCTCCACTGTCAAAATCCCCTCTTCCAGCTTGCACCTTAAGGTAACCTTTCCCTCCTTCCTCTCTGCTCCCGGAGGCACCAGGTTTCTATGCTTTGAATACCCCCATACATTCCCGTATCCATGAATAATTGCATTGGTCACAGCCTCGGAAACCGCTGTTTTCACATCTGCCAACTCCTCCAGTGTGGGATTTAAGGGAGCCACAAAGGCTGCCACTGCCACCCTTGCCAATCCTTCATTGGTGGATATTGCATCCATCACTAATTCCATCTCATTTCTCATCCTTGTCCTCCACCATTTCCACGATTTTACCGATTCCGGAAAGCTCCAGCAATTTCCTTATGTAGCGGTCTGCATGCAAAATATAAACCTTTCCTCCCAGCCCACTGACCTTCTTGTATCGCCCTACGATGATTCCGATTCCAGAGGAATCCATAAATCTGGTATCCTCAAAATCAAACACCACATGATACACATCCTGGTAAAGCAGGTATTTATCTGCCTCATCACACAGCCACCCCGCTAAGTGATGGTCTATTTCCTTCGGCAGCCTTATCATTAGACAATGGTTCATGACCTGAAAGTCATCCATCCGTTTTCCCTCCTTCAGTTTGCTTTTATCCTGTAAAAAGAAAAGAGATTGCAGCCTTACTGCAATCTCTTTTGTAAACAAACATTATATACCTCTTTATTCTTCTGTCATCTCATATTCTTTCAGAGCATCTGCAGCCCTTCTGGCCCATTCTGTATCAGGGAAACGCTCCTCCAGCTTTTGAAAGGCCTCCTTAGCCATTTCCACATTTTCCATCTTGCGATAGGTGTTTGCCAGGTCGTACAAGGCTTGTCCGTTAGTTTCATCGTAGTACACAGCCTTCTCCAGATAATTCACTGCCTGAATATAATCCTCTGTCCGATAGTAGCCAAAGCCTTCCTCTCTATATTGTTCAGACAGCTCTGGTCCGATAGCCGCAAGGATTGTATGATACAGCTTCTGGAAGGATTCTGAGCACTCCTCCACCTGAGTATTCAGGGTAACTGCCTCCAGCTTCAATGCCGTCTCCCGGATATCTCCTGTTTCCAAGTAAACGGTAGCCGCCATCAACAGATTGTCAATGGTAGTCATAGCACCGTCCTCGCCTTCATAACCCAGCAAGGCATTCTTAAGGTCATCCTTTTCTCCCTGCAAGGTGGCAATCTGGCTATTCAGGGTCTGAATCTCCGCTGTCTTTTTGTCCAGCTTATTCCCGTATTCCACGGTCTGTTCCTGCAGCTTGGTCTGGTATTCGCTCTTTACAGCAGGCACCATCAGGAACCGAACCGCTGCCGCTCCGATGAGAATACCGATGATCATATTAAAAATGGTAGCCAGCGGACTGGATTTCGTGGTTTTCCCGTGAATCGGCTGAATGATGACTTCATTGTCTCTCTCGTAGCGAAGAGTCTCCTCTTTCTTTTTCAAGCCGCCATGCTTCTCTGTCTCCTCTCCCAGGAGGGCCGTTTCCACTTCCTTTTTATACCGCAGACAGAGTGTATTATTGACATCAATCTGTAATGCCCTATCCAACTCCTTGTCAGCCTTATCATATTCCTCCATATCCAAGTATAAGAGGGCCAATAACTGATGGGCCTTAACAAATTTAGGATTCAGTCCCAGCACCCGCTTTAGCTGAATCACAGCCAAATCCTTGTTATCCTGCACGCAATATGTGTAGGCCTGGTTATACTTCCGAATGGTCTGATTTATGGTATCCAGCTTGGATGAGCTGGATTGTACTATTTTTAAATATTCATTGGCCAGATTTTTCTCACTTCGGATATTCTGACTAATCACCCATTCACTGATGGCGGCTACTGCCTCACCCATCTCAAAATACACCAAACCCAGCAAGTTTCTGGCTTCAATGTTGTTCTTATTGAATTTTAAGCTCTGTCTCAAGCTGTTAATCGCACCGGACAGGTCCCTTACTCCTGCTCGTTCCAGACCCTGATTAAAGTACAGGTTGGAAATCGCCATAATCTTCTTGTATAAGGCTACATCCGCTCCGCAAGCAGTGCAATAGTCATGCTCTGACAGATGACATCCACAATTGTAGCAAAACATGCCCTACCTCCTGGTATCCGATTCCTGTTCCTCGTGCTCCTTAATGATCTGCACCATCAAATCCGCCATATCTGTCAAATCCTGATTATAGATGGCCTCCGTCGCCTCCCCGATTTCCAGGCTTGGCTGGAATTTCTTCAGTTCCTCTTCAAAATTAATCATACCCTATGCTCCTGCAAATATCGCTTTACTTCCCCTACCAGATATAAGCTGCCGGCAATATAGATTCGCTCCCTCTCCTGCTTCCGGGAAAGTAACTCCTCCATTCCCTCTTCCACAGAATTCTTCACTATAAAGGATATTTCACCTGAGCACTCCTCCATACCCCTGCGGATGCAGGTTTCCAATTCCTCACGGGATAGTGCTCTTTTATTATCGATAGGCGCCGTGACAAGCTTATAAAAAAGTCCGCTTTCGACCAGTCTCTTTATCATCTTTTCATAGGCTTTTTCTTTCACGATGCTGACAAAAAGAATTCTGTTTCCATCAAATCCGTCGTTTCCTACGCTATCCAAAAAAGCCTCTATGCCGTCCTCATTGTGAGCGCCGTCTACAAAGACATCCGGAAGAATTTCCTCCATTCTCCCCTGCCAAAAACAGCTTGCCGCTCCGTCTTCTATCATGCGTTTTGACAACTGGTCTCCCAAGAGAACCTCCAATCCCTTAATCGCCAACAAACAATTCTCCACCTGATAGAGAGCCTGTCCCTTCAAAGAGATACGGATATTCTTATAATAATCAGAAGATATAGAAAAATCAATGGTTTTATTCCCTTTTTTCAAGGAATGAACAGCCTCCTTCGACACAAAGTACAAATCACAGTCAAGATTCCTCGCAGTATTGCAAAAAACCTTATTCACTTCCTCTGCGCCCTGCAGGGCTACCGTGGCCACAGAAGGTTTCATGATGCCGGCCTTCTCTCCGGCTATTTTTTCCAATGTATCGCCCAAATATTCCGTATGGTCCAAGCTGATGGAGGTGAGAACACAAAGCTCCTTGTGGGACACACTGTTTGTGGCATCCAGTCGTCCTCCCAACCCAGTTTCCAGGATACAAAAATCCGGTTGTGCCTTTTCAAACAACACCATAGCGATGAAAAAGAGAAATTCGAAGAAGCTGGGATGATATCCCCTGTTCTCTTCCAGCAGCTCCCAGTCCAGCTTGTCATAAACCTGTAAAAATGCCTGCAGGAAGGCCTCTCTCTCCACCTCCTTCCCGCAGACATAAAACCGCTCCGTGACTTCCACCAGATGTGGGGAGGTAAACACGCAAACCCGTTTTCCTCCCGCCTCTAAGATACTTCTCATAAAGGCACAGACGGAACCCTTTCCGTTTGTCCCGGCCACATGAATGATTCGTAGTTTTTTGTCCGGGTCTCCCAGGCTGTGCAGGAAGACCCGGGTATCCTCAAGGGTATTCTTTCTTGGCAGATTCCAGCTTTTCTCCTGGGTAAAACGAGGGATGGAAAGCAGATATTCCACTGCCTGTTCATAGGTCCTAATGTCTTGTCTTTTCATGTTATTTGCGAAGTCCTGCAAGTCTGGTCTGTACCTGCTCCATCATCTGCTTGTAATTCGCCAGCTTTTCCTTCTCCTGCTCAATCTTCTCCTTAGGAGCCTTGGACACAAAGTTGGGGTTATTTAGCATTCCGGTTCCACGGGCAATCTCGCCGGTGAGCCTCTTTTCTTCCTTTTCCAGTCTTTGAATCTCCGCTTCGATGTCCACCAGTTCTGCAAACGGAATATAGAGGGTTGCACCGGGTATCACTACGGATACAGCGTCGTCGGCTATTTGGCTCTTATCTGCCTGTACCAGCACCTCACTTGCATAAGCAAGAGTGCCAAAGAAGAGCTTGCCCTCCTCAAAGATGCTGCGAATGGTCTCAGAGTCGCTTACTACATAGACGCTGGCCTTGCGGCTGGGTGCTACATTCATCTGGGTTCTGACGGTACGAATTCCTCTGACTGCCTCTTTCATGGTCTCAATTTCCTTCTCCTCCTTCTGGAACGCATACTCACCGGTATACGCAGGCCACTTGGAGATCATGATGGATTCCTCCTCACTTTGCAGCGTACAGAAAATCTCCTCCGTGATGAAAGGCATATAGGGATGTAACAGCTTCAGTGCATCAATCAAAACCTTCTTTAGGGTCCACAAAGCTGCGTTCTGATCTGTTTCATTGTCCGTGCTGTAGAGACGAGGCTTTACCATCTCAATGTACCAGTCACAGAACTCATCCCAGATAAAGTCGTAAACCTTGGAAACTGCAATGCCCAGCTCAAAAGCCTCCATATTCTCGGTTACTTCCTGAATCAGGGAATTGAGCTTGGACAAAATCCACTTATCCACCGGCTGTAATTCACTGGCTGCGGGAATGGTTACCTCCTTACCGGTTCTCTCCAAAGCCTGCTCCATATTCATCATAATGAAACGGGATGCATTCCATACCTTGTTTGCAAAGTTACGGCTGTTTTCTACTCTCTCGTAGTAGAAACGCATATCATTTCCGGGGGCATTTCCGGTAATCAAGGTCAGTCGCAGGGCGTCTGCACCGTACTGGTCAATGATTTCCAGAGGATCAATCCCGTTTCCAAGGGACTTGCTCATCTTCCTGCCCTGGCTGTCTCTCACTAGGCCGTGGAATAAAACGGTCTTAAAGGGCTTCTCTCCCATCTGCTCAAAGCCGGAGAAAATCATACGGATAACCCAGAAGAAAATAATGTCATAGCCGGTTACCAGCACATCTGTAGGGTAGAAATACTTTAAGTCCTCTGTCATTTCCGGCCAGCCTAAGGTCTCAAAAGGCCACAGGGCCGAAGAAAACCATGTGTCCAGGGTATCCGGGTCCTGAGTGAAATGAGTTCCGCCACACTTAGGACATACCGTCGGCATCTCCTTCGCAACAACCACCTCTTTACAGTCATCGCAATAATAGGCAGGAATTCTGTGGCCCCACCAAAGCTGACGGCTGATACACCAATCCCTGATGTTGTCTGTCCAGTTGTAATAGGTCTTCTCCATTCTCTCAGGAATCAGCTTGATTTCGCCCTTCTTTACGGCTTCTACTGCGGGCTTTATAAGCTCCTCCATCTTGACAAACCACTGCTCCTTAACGAGGGGCTCAATGGTCGTCTTGCAGCGGTCATGGGTACCTACATTGTGACTGTAATCCTCGATTTTAACCAAAAGACCTGCTTCCTCTAACTCGGAAACAATGGCCTTTCTTGCCTCATAGCGGTCCATGCCGGCAAACTTACCGCCATTCTCATTGATGGTGGCGTCATCATTCATAATATTGATAATGGGCAGGTTATTTCTCTTGCCGACCTCAAAGTCGTTAGGGTCGTGGGCAGGAGTAATCTTTACTACACCTGTACCAAACTCTCTGTCTACATAGGTGTCGGTTACAATAGGAATGACACGGTTAACGATAGGCAGGAGTACGCTCTTTCCCTGCAAATGGGTATATCTCTCATCCTCCGGATGAATGGCAACAGCGGTATCTCCAAGCATGGTCTCCGGACGGGTGGTGGCAAAGGTCAAAAACTCCGTTGTACTGGGAGTCCCATCCTCGTTCATGATGGGGTACTTGATATGCCACAAATGGCCTGCCTGCTCCTCATACTCAACCTCCGCATCGGAGATGGAGGTGTTACAAACCGGACACCAGTTGATGATTCGTGCACCCTTGTAGATATATCCTTTTTCGTGCATTTTCACAAAAACTTCGGTAACGGCCTTGTTACAGCCCTCGTCCATGGTGAAGCGTTCTCTGTCCCAATCGCAGGAGGAACCAAGCTTCTTGAGCTGGGATATAATGCGTCCGCCGTATTCCTTCTTCCACTCCCAGGCTCTCTCTAAGAATTTCTCTCTGCCCAGGTCGTGCTTATCGATGCCCTCTTCCTTCAGTTTCTCGATAATCTTAACCTCAGTAGCGATGCTGGCATGGTCTGTTCCCGGCTGCCACAGCGCATTGTAACCTTGCATTCTCTTGAATCGAATCAGGATGTCCTGCATGGTGTTATCCAGGGCATGCCCCATGTGAAGCTGTCCGGTGATATTTGGAGGTGGAATCACAATGGTAAAGGGTTTCTTGCTGTTATCTACCTCTGCGTGAAAATACTTCTTATCTAACCACTTTTGATACAATTTGTCTTCTATGCCCTTGGGGTCATAGGTTTTTGCCAATTCCTTGCTCATGTGTTTTCCTCTCTTTCCTTTTATTACAGTTTTGTTAGGGTGATTTCGTTACCTCTTACTCATAAATCCCATCTGCTTCGCAAGAGTCGTTACTTCGTGGCTTTTGGATTTATTTCGTATACGCTCGGTACCATACAATTGATCTTCGATCAATTGTCATCCTCGCTCTTCGAGCTTCGTCAATGTCCGCTTCGCGTCCGCTTGGTTTCGTTACCTCTTACTCATAAATCCCATCT
>CAMAHO010000095.1 GCA_945834545.1 uncultured Lachnospiraceae bacterium
GCACACACCCCCGTTGGCACCTAGTATAACACGCCAAAGGCCATATCATACATCTTGCCAGCGTCCACCGTGTTCCGAATATAATTTTCTTCCTGAGGCTCATACCTCACATATTTCTCCACTTCTTCAATCAAAGCCAAGTAGGCAACAGCTATCTGATAGCGAATTTCTGTTTCTCTATTGTAGACAATGGGATGGGCAGCGGTTTCGTTGTACACCCGGATTTCCTCCAGTTTTTCTGACAGTGGCGTCATTTGTCCCTTCCCAAGAGTGATAAAGTCCGCAATGGGGTCGCCCCAAAAGCTTCTCTCCGGGTCAATCCAGCAAAGCCTGCCGTCTGCGTACAGCACATTGCTGTCCCACAAATCGAAATTCACCATACACCCCGAGACCTGTTCCAGAATCTCTCTATGTTTGTCAATACATTCTAGCAGTCTATGCCCATCAGGGGTGGCCTTCCCCAAAGCCTCGCAGTCAGACACCAGTTTTTCTGCCATCTCTCTTATGGCCTCGTACCAAGTAGCCTTGAGTCCCAGTTGTCTGTAGCCAAACTCCTTACTGGAAATCCCGTGAATTTGCGCCAGCATTCCTATTTTCTGCTTTGAAATCTCGGCGTATTCCTCCTCCGAAAAACCCACCGCCCAGAGAGGCTGTCCCTCCATTTTTTTCATAATAAAATACGCAGCTCCCAGGATCTCCTCTGAGAAATCAGAGGCATAAATGGCTGGCACCAATACTTTTGTGTGTTCCCTAATCTGTCCATACCAAAACACCTCCGATTCCATCATATGCTTTTCATAGCTTAAGACCTTACTATCCTTCGGCGGTGCAATCTTTACCACATAGCTTTTTCCGTCTACTGTATCCACCGCTATTGCCGTATTAAACTCCCCGTTTCCCAACGACTCCGTAGACTGAATTTCTCCCAAATTATGCTTTGCAAAAATCTTCTGTAATTCTTCTATGCTAACCTGATATTTCGTTTTACTTTTTGCCATACCATATCCTCCCTCTTTCGATTCTTCCATTCTATCACACAATTGTGCCACTGGGGACGGTAATTTCCGGCTTTTTTAGTGTCCCCAGTGGCACACACCCCCAGTGGCGCACCCCGGTGTCACAATTCACTTGAAAAAAGCTCACATAGGTCTATACTATAAGAGTAATTTACAAAATAAGAGAGGAAATACCAATGAGAGTAATCATAATCGGTGCCAGCAAAATCGGTCACGCCTTGGCAAAGCAGGTTTGCGAGGAGGGCTACGACCTGGTGGTCATTGACAAGATAGCAGAAAAGATAGACGCTATCACAGATGCCTTTGATTGTAACGGCTTTGTAGGAAACGGGGCAAGTGTTTCCATGTTAAAGAAAGCAGGTATAGATGCCGCTTCTATCCTGGTGGCAGTAACCAAGCAGGATGAGACCAACATCCTGTGCTGTCAGATTGCCAAGAAATTGGGAATAAAGCGCACTATCGCTGCTGTCAGAGGGCCGGAATACAGCAATGACAAGGACTTCCTTCGTCATCAGGAGGGGATTGATTTAATCATCAATCCGGATAAGACAGCTGCTGTGGAAATCAATAAGCTGATTCGCTATGCGGGAGCTGTTGAAATCGAGCGCTTTGGCGACGGCAACGTGAATATAGCAACGGTGGAAATTACGCCGGACAGTGTTCTGGCAGACACACCTATGCCTCAGATTCAAGCCAAGCTGGGGGTTCCCATCCTCATCTGCTCCATTGAGCGAGGCACTAAGACCATTACTCCCAAGGGGAAGCATAAGGTTCTGCCCGGAGACAAGATTACCTTTGCCGCCCTTGGAGATGATATGGACAAGGCCCTGTCCAAGCTAAACATCCTAAAGAAGGTGATTCGCAAGACCTTGATTGTAGGAGGCAGCAAAATAGGCTGCTATCTGGCTGAAATCCTTTTAAATCAAGGTGTGAAGGTAACGATCCTGGAGAAAAACCCTGACAAGTGCAAGGCCTTACTGGACACCTTCCCCAAGGCCAATATCGTATGCGGAAGCGGCACGGACATAGAGCTTATGGAAAGAGAACAGAAAGGAACGGACTCCTGTGTCACGGTCACCGGTGATGACGAGGAGAACCTGATTATCTCCATGTATTGCAAATCCAAGGGTATAGAGCGTATTGCCGCTGAGATCGACAATGCCAATTACGAAAAGATGCTTAGCCGAAGCGGCATCAACCATATTTTCTCCACCCAGGATGTGTCCATGGCAAGTATGCTAAGAAACCTGAGAAGTCTGGCCACTGCCGAGGCCACGGCAGACAGCAATGTGATTAAATGGCTCTATACCTTCCACTCCGGCAAGGTGGAGGCGGCCGAATTTGAGATTAAGGAGGATTTCTCCCTTCTTGGTCTGCCCTTTAAGGATCCCGGCTTTGAGCTCAAAAACGGTGCCCTCATCGCTGTCATGATTCGAAATGGTGTCAGCATGATTCCGGACGGCAACTCCAGCTTACAAACAGGGGATCGGATTGTGGTTGTCTCAGGAGAGCAGCCCATCCGCAAATTGTCAGACATCATCGGATAAGGTTGGGAATAACTATGGAAGAAATCATATTTGGCTTATTGTTTATCCTGTTTCTAGTGGTTTTCTTTGGCATTCTCAATGAGAAAACCATACATATTTCCAATGATATTGCATTGGTTTTATTTTCGTTTCTGCTGGCAGGCATAGTAAAACTACTGGAAGCATTTCATATCCTTTCCTTGGAAGGGACGGTTATCGGCAATGTTGCAGGCATCAATCTGGAAGAATTTCTGATGGACGGCATCCTGTGCTTTATGCTCTTTTCCGGCGCCAGCGGAGTCAATTTTAACCGCTTTGTCAAGAACATCAAATCCATCAGTCTCCTGGCCTTGCTGTCCACGGTATGGTCCTCCTTTCTCTATGGAGGGCTGTTTTACCTGGTCTCACTGGCCTTGAATTTGGGCTTTTCCATCTGGCTCTGTGTATTGCTGGGCTGTATCGTATCCCCCACGGACCCTATAGCTGCTACCAGTATCTTAAAAAAGGCCGGCCTGTCCAAGAATGTTTCCACGGTGATTGAAGGAGAATCCCTGTTTAACGACGGCACCGGCGTGGCTGTTTTTGTCTGTATCAAGAATATCGTGAACGACACCTCAGACCTCAGCTTTCCTGTACTTATGGCTAAGGAGCTCCTGGGCGCTATTGCGGTGGGACTTCTGGTTTCCTTCCTCATGTTTCGCCTGCTCCGTGCCACCAACAATCCAATGTTTCATATCTTCATCAGTATGTTTGATGTCATGGCAGCCTATTTCATCTGTGAAACCTTGGGTTGCTCCGGCGTAATCGCATCTGTTGTATGCGGCATTTATTTTTCCAGAAGTATGGCAAAATGCGAGGAATGGCACAAGGTTGTGGACCCCAAGGATTGGTACGAGGATTTCTGGCACATTGCGGATACTCTTTTAAACAGTGTGTTGTTCATTCTGATCGGCTTTGCCGCCATCAATATTCCAGGACACAAATGGCTCCCGGTACTGATTATTTCTGCTATTGTCATCAACTTTATCGCAAGGTTCCTGGGCGTTGGTACTTCTGCCCTGATGATTGGCCGAAAGAAAATACCCAACCGCTACAGTGCCTTTGAGTTCACTTCCCTTATGACCTGGAGTGCCTTAAAGGGCGGCTTATCCCTGGCACTAGCCTTAAGTACAAAGGAATTTCTGTCACCGGACAGCTATCAGGTGGTCTTTATTATGACCTGTGTCACCATGTACTTTACCATTGTTGTGCAGGGCTTGACCACCGGAAAGGTCTTTGCCCTGGTAGAAAAGCATAAGTCCAAGCGAATTCAATAAGTTGCAAAATACCCCAGTTTCCGTACAGTTTTCTCTATTTCAAGCCCTCCGTGCTTATGCTAGAATAAATATAGTTTATTCGAAATTACAATTTGGAAAGTCCCGTGTCGGGCTTATGCACCCACACGAGAAATCAAGAAAAGGAGACCAGCTATGGCTAACCCCTATTTACCAAGCTATGAATACATACCGGACGGAGAACCCAGAGTCTTTGGCGACAGAGTGTATGTCTACGGTTCTCACGATTCTGCCGGCTCTCAGGATTTTTGCGACTTTGTCCTAAAATGCTGGAGTGCACCTGTAAACGATTTAAATCATTGGACCTGTCACGGCGATATTTTTCACACCAAGGCGGACAGAGACCACCCTTCTGACATCAGCTGGAATCGGGAGAATACCAGACTCTTTGCTCCTGATGTGGTGGAGAAGGACGGGAAATACTATTTATACGCATACATCGTAAATGCCAAGGGCTGTGTGGCGGTGAGTGATAAGCCTGAGGGACCTTTTCAACTGCTGGCTCCGTACAAATACACAATTTCCGATGAAATCTGCTGCAACGGCTGGTTTATCGACCCGGGCGTACTGGTGGATGACGATGGACGGACCTATATTTATTGCGGCTATGAGCGCTCCTTCCTGGCGGAAATCAACAGTGAGAATATGTATGAAGTGTTAGACGGGACTTGTATTGAGCACTTTATTCCCTGTCAGGAAACGAAAGAAGGAGGCTTTGATGAAAAAGAAAAGATTTTCTTTGAGGCCTGCTCTCCCAGAAAGGTGGGCGACACCTACTACATGATTTATTCTCCAAAACGAGGCAGCAGACTAGCTTATGCCACCTCCAAATCTCCTACGGGGCCTTTTACTTACAGAGGGTATATCGTGGACAATGGTGTGGAGTATCCCGGCGGCAACAATCACGGCTCCATCGCCTGCATCAACGGACAGTGGTATATTTTCTATCATCGTATGACCAACTCCACCATTATGTCCAGACGAGGCTGTGTGGAGAAAATTGAGATTTTGCCGGATGGTACTATTCCTCCGGTGGAGATGACCTCTCTGGGCTTCCAGGAAAGCTTAAATCCCTATGAAGTCACTCCGGCTGACATTGCCTGCGTTCTCAAGGGCGGCGCCTTTGTCACCGAGAAAAATGTCTTTGAGCAGGTGATTACAAACATACTGGATGGCACTGTGATGGGCTATAAATATTATGATTTTGGTGATGACTATGGCAGCAAAACCATGGAATTTGCCGCCCAGATTAACGGGTTGGGCTGCGATTGTAAGCTGCACATCCTGATTGACTCAGAAGAGGGCGAGGAAATTGGCTGCGTCACCATTGGTCACGATTCCGGTGTAGTACAGACCGCCTTGAAGGCTGTCACCGGCAGGCACGCTGTCTTCTTTAAAGTTACTACGGATTATACCGGTTGGATGGGAGAGATGTTCAAGGGCAGAAATCTGTTTGAATTAAAGAGCTTTGTATTTATGAAGTAATACCTGATAAATAGAATCACCCCTGTACACTAGCCAAAAGTGTACGGGGGTTTTTATGGGCAAATCAAGTAAGGGATTCTTTTATGTACTGTTCTATTTCCGGACGGCTTTCCAGAAACGCTCTTGCAACCTCCGGGTCAAAATGGGAACCGCTCTCCTCCTCAATAATCGCGAAGGCTTTATCGATTGGAAATGCCTCCTTGTAGCAGCGCTTTGAGATAAGCGCATCAAATACATCCGCTACCGCAAGAATCTTGGCGCACAGCGGAATCTCCTCACCCGTTATGCCATGAGGATAGCCTTTCCCATCCATTCGTTCGTGATGATATTCCGCCATGAGCTTTGCAATTCGCAGATAGTTGATGTCACCTACGCTCTCTTCCACTCGGTCAATAATTCTTCCACCTGCTGCGGCGTGACCCTTCATCATAGCAAACTCGCTGTCGTCCAGCTTTCCCGGCTTGTTCAGTACCGCATCCGGTATATGGATCTTTCCTACATCGTGAAGGGGAGCAGCGATTACCATATCCTCGATATACTTGTCAGTCAGAATAGCAGGGTATTTCTTTTCGCTTTGCAGCTTATGTGCAATGATTTCCACATACTTCGCAGTTCGCTGAATATGCCCGCCGGTATTCTCGTCACGGTTTTCTACAAGGTCGGCCATGGTTGTTATTAGAGACTTTTGCAGAGTAATGTTCTGCTTGTAGTAAAAGCTACGATAGTTGGAATCCACTATCAGCAGAACGATGACAAAGGCAACAATAAAGTTTGAGACGCCAAGATATGCATGGAGCGATGGTGGAATATCCGGAAATAAATCCGGAACAAATGCCTCATAAGCAAATAGCCATATGCCCACAGCCCACAGTACGATTTCCTCGCCTGCTTTCATAGTGCGATTTTCGATATCCTGCTCCAGATGACGAATAAAGCGCGGTTTCTTGTGCATCAGATACGCCAGTAAGCCTAATATGACTGCATATATAATACCGTCGTAGACCAGCTCAGCCTCCTTTGGAATGAGTTCCACCGTAAGCGGCAAATTTAAGAGAGCCAGGATTGAGTCATAATACCCTACCATAGGAATGGGAATAAGCAGACCCAGCCACTTCGTCTTTTTTCTGCCTGATACCGAGTGGTACATACTGGGGACAAAGACAAAGAAAACGGAAAAAATACATAATTGCGTAAGCCAATGGCTTAAAGTGAAGCATTGACATATCGTCAATAATGCTACTGTATATAAAGCATACACTCCAATCATGATTTGGATTCTCTTTTTCTGTTTTTTCGTAATGTATTCCAGAAAAACGATGTGCTGAAAAGCAATCATCGTTTCCATCATCAATACAACTCTTACGCTATCAATCATTTGTGTGATGAATTCACCTATCGTAAATATTCCACTCATTTTCTACTCCTTGCAGGCTTTATGGATTGTTATGTAACCAACACTTCTAACTAAACTCCCATTTCGGATTTGTGCGCCTGATATGGATATGTATATTTATATGCAGACGCGCTTTCGCTCTAATCGCACCGTAGCGGTACGTAAGCGAGCAAAATACGCTCGCTAAGGACCGACGGTGCTACAAGGTCTGCATACAAACACACATATCCATATCAAGCACACAAGTCCGAAATGGAAATAACTGAATTATAATACTTACATTACACTTTGTGTGATTATCATATATAAAATCGTACTTACACAAATGCTTAACAATGTGTTTCGTTTCCAAAAATGCATAAGCATGGCAACGCCCACACAAATCAGTTCAGGCAACCCGTGATTTCCCTCAACAAGCTTTATATTCCTTAAGCAATATACCAAAAGCATGCTCATAATTGCCGGTGGCAAAACCTTTCCTAAGTAGGAAATCCATTTTGGCAACTGCTCCCCATGGTCAAACAGAATGAACGGCAGGAACCTGAGCGCTATTGTGACCATTGCCATGACGGCAATCACCGTAATTATATATGTATCATTCATTAGCCTTCTCCTGTTTTAAGGTGTCCTTCAGGCACAGCAGTAAAACTGACATCACAATCAACGCAGGTATCAAGAAGCTGTCCGCTCCAAAGATATATAGGGCAGCAGTCGTGATTACAAACCCTAAGATTGCCGGAAGATGAGCTTTATGGGTTTTCCACTGCTCCACCACCAGCACAGCAAAAAGGGCAGTCATTGCAAAATCAATACCAGTCATATCAAACGGTATAATACTTCCTGCCACAGAGCCAAGGACACAGCCCAAAACCCAGTAGAATTGATTCATTAACGTTACTGCGAAATAATAGTCTTTGTCCCTCAAACCGTCCGGCGTCTTGTAACCCGTCAAAAGGGCATAGGTTTCGTCCGTCAGCCCGAATATCAAATAGAACTTCCGGATTCCTGTTCCCCGATATTTCTCTATCATAGACAGGCCGTAAAACAAATGCCTGAAGTTTAGCAAAAAAGTCAATAAGGCAACCTGAATCAAGGTTGCGCCTGCCGCCAGCAATTCCACTGCCAGAAACTGAGCTGAGCCGGCATAGATAAACAGACTCATCAAAAATGCCCATATGGGCCCATATCCTTTAGATTGCAGCAGCAAACCGAAGGCAATTCCCAGGGAGATGTAGCCTGCCATAACCGGTATTGTCTGCGGAAATACTTGTTTTATTATCTGTTTCATAAAACTGTTTCTCCTACCGCCATTCCATCCTCCCAGTCGTGGCAGTAACGCAGATACTCCGCTTCAGTATTTAGGAAATTCTCCGCATTCTGGGGCAACACGATGGGCTCAATGGTGTTGGTTGCAAAATTACAGACATAGATTATTTTCACACAATTTAAGAACACCCAGTCAAAACGCTTCTTGCAGGTTGCCTGCGCCTGCCGCATATATTCAAACAATGCTTCCGCATCAATCTCCTTCTCGTCCGTGGGATGCAGAAAGAGATACAGACCGTTATAGCGCTTATGGGTGTAATTCGTATTTAACTTTTCTAATTTACGGTCAAATCGGTATTTCGCCTTGGATACATAATCCTGCTGTATCGATGGATCCGGCAGGATTGCCCAGAATCGCCCATTGTAGAAATTCAGACGATCCCCATATCTCTCAAATATCTGAGGAGGCAATTCCTCCTTCAGACATCCAAGATATTGCTCAATAAAGCTCTCCTCCTGCCCGTCATTGGGAAGAAGTGCCTGACTCACCTCCAG
>CAMAHO010000096.1 GCA_945834545.1 uncultured Lachnospiraceae bacterium
GTATACGCTCGCTTCGAACCAAATATAGGCTTCGCCTATGCTTGGTTCTCTTTGCGAGCTATAAAAAAATAGTCCCGGAATAAAGCTGCCATTCATGACAACTTTATTCCGGGACGGACATACTAACCTTATCCGCGGTACCACCCGCATATATTGCTTTCGCCTTTGAAAGCCTCTCATACACTTAACGCGTGCCACGTACCAACCTACTAGGATTCAATTGGTCTGCTCCGGAGTGTTCCCTTTCCTTGTTTTCACAAACGATGCTTTCAGTCACGACATCGTCTCCCTGATGCTTCCCAAGGAAGAGTCTCTTTCTTAGCATTTCTTTTATCTTACTTACTGAATATAGGGAATCTAGAAATTCAATTTCTTAATTCTCTCCACTGCTTCTACGGTGTTCTCATAACTGCCAAAGGCGGTCATTCTAAAATAGCCTTCTCCGCTGGGTCCGAAACCTGCGCCGGGAGTACATACAACCTGTGCCTTATCAAGCAGCAGGTCAAAGAATTCCCAGCTTCCCATATTTCCCGGGGTTTCAATCCAGATATAAGGTGCATTCACTCCACCTGAAACCTTGAAACCTGCGGATTTTAGGCCCTCATAGATATAGGCGGCATTCCGCATATAGTAGGCAACCTGCTCCTTTAACTGTACCTGGCCCTCCGGTGAGTACACAGCCTCTCCGGCACGCTGGATAATGTAGGGTGCTCCGTTATACTTTGTACCGTGGCGTCTGGCCCACAGGGAATGCAGCTTGGTATTGTCAACCACCAAATCCTTGGGTATGACGGTAAATCCCAATCTCACACCGGTGAAGCCTGCGTTCTTTGAAAAGCTTCTAAGCTCAATCGCACAGGTTCTGGCTCCTTCACACTGATAGATGGAATGGGGTACCTCCTCCTCAGAGATATAGGCCTCATAAGCAGCATCATAGATAATCACCGCTCCCACCTTGTTCGCATAATCTACCCACTCCTGAAGCTGGCTCCTGGTAACCGTAGCTCCTGTAGGGTTGTTAGGGAAACACAGATAGATAATATCCGGTGTTTCCTTAGGCAGCTGCGGTGCAAAACCGTTTTCTGCAGTGCATGGCATGTAGATGACATCGCTCCAGGTCATGGTATTTACATCATAGACTCCCGTACGACCAGCCATCACATTGGAATCCACATACACGGGATATACCGGATCGCAGACTGCGATTTTATTATCTTTCCCAAAAATCTCCTGAATATTCGCCGAATCACTTTTTGCACCATCGGAGATAAAAATCTCATCTGCTGAAATATCGCAGCCTCTCTCCTGATAATCCTTCTTTGCAATGACATCTCGAAGGAACTCATAACCCAAATCCGGTGCGTATCCTTTAAAGGACTCCGCCTGTCCCATTTCATCCACTGCCTTATGCATAGCGTCCAATATAACCGGCGCCAGAGGAAGGGTTACATCCCCAATGCTTAACCGTATCACCTTTGCTTCAGGATGTGCTGCCTGATACTCTCGTTGCTTTCTTCCCACAGTAGAAAACAAATAACTGCCCGGAAGCTTTAAATACTCCTGATTGATATGTGCCATACTAGATTTCTCCTTCGAATACAGTCTGAGCAGGTCCGGTCATATAGATTAGGTCTGACTCCCTATCCCACTCTATTTCAATTTCGCCACCTAACACCTTCACGGTAATGGCATTCTCTGTAAAACCATTTACTATGCAGGCAACAGCAGTTGCACAGCAGCCGGTTCCGCAGGCCAGGGTTTCCCCGGTTCCTCTTTCCCACACACGCATAAATACATTCCGTCTGTCTATGATCTCCACAAACTCCGTGTTGGTCCGATTGGGAAAGCGCTCATGGTTCTCAAAATAAGGTCCAAGCTTCTCGATTTCCAAGTCCTTCACCTGATTCATAAACACCACTGCATGAGGATTTCCCATGGAGACGCAAGTCATCTGATATTCCTGTCCCTGTACCTGAATTGGTTGTGCAACAACCGATTCTCCCTCGGCTTTTACCGGTATGAGCGCAGGTTCCATAATAGGCTTCCCCATATTTACCCGAACCTTACATACTTCTTCCTTCCCGGTACCAGGATTTTCTTTTGTCGTAAGCTTCAAATACTTAAGCTTTCCGGCACTTACCACGGTTATCTCTTTCTTATCCGTAAGGCCCTTGTCATATACATATTTCCCAACACAACGAATGCCATTTCCGCACATTTCTGAGCGGCTGCCGTCTGCGTTGTACATTTCCATTTCAAAGTCAGCTTCCTTAGCGGGATTGATGAATATCACTCCATCGCTGCCCACGCCGAAATGCCGATCACTTATTCGTCTTACCAGTTCCGGTTTTTCCCCTAAGGGAATCTGTTCCGTAAAGCCGTTGACATAGACATAATCATTGCCACAGCCTTGCATTTTCGTAAATTTCATCTCTCTCTCCGTTTTCTCTCTCCACACCCTAGATTTCTATTCGTTCATACATACCAGTACCATTTCTGCTGTCTCTGCCATATTAGTACCGGAATCCATGCTACACTTTTGTAAATATTTATGAGCTTCCTGCTCAGTCATATTATTTCTGGCCATCAATGTTTCCTTTGCCAGCTTAATCAAGGCATCTTCCTTCTCATTTCTTACACGGGGCTGATTTTTTTGCCTTCGTCTGCGCCTCTCAATTCCCTCTGACATCATATTCAAGGTGTTTATCAGGTCATTGGTCTTTAGAGGCATCTGTAAACAGACGATATCATTTCCCAAACACTCATCCAGATACTTTGCTGATGCCATCAGAAGCATTTCAAATCCGCTTGGCAAACATTCCTTTAACTCCGAATATATCATATCCGAGAGCTTATAGCTGGAAACTACAATACCATCGTGAAGGGAATCTGCCTGACTGATAGCCTGTGCTCCGGTGGTACATAGGGCATTCACCCGAAACCCGCTACGCAGCAAAATATTCTTTATTACCTTTGCATCCTCTAATTTGGGAAGAGCAAGTATTATGTTTGCCAAAAGCCCACCTCCTTTCCCTTAAAATGGGATTTATGGATTCGGCCTCTAGTATTTTCTCAGGTATTCCCTGACTTCCCAATCTGTTACTGCTTTAAAATAACTTTCATGCTCTTCCTTCTTCTTTGCAGTATAATAGGTTTTAATATGATTACCCAGAATATCACAAAGGAACTTGTCTTTCTCCAATTCGTCCAATGCATCCATTAAGGTCATCGGAAGAATATCAATACCGGCTGCTTTCCTCTCTTCCTCCGTCATATGAAATACATTGCCGGTGACAGCCTTAGGCGGCATAATCTGATGCTCTATTCCGTCCATCCCCGCCATCAGAATCACAGCCAGTGACAGATAGGGATTTGCAGTAGGGTCAGGGCTTCGTAGCTCGATTCTGGCCTCTTCTCCCTTCGCTACATTGGGGATACGAATCATAGGACTTCGGTTGGTTGCACTCCAGGCAATATATGCTGATGCATCACAACCGTTGACAAGTCTCTTATAGGAATTTACCAAAGGATTCAGGATTGCAGTCATTCCCTTGATATGCTTCATAAGACCACCAATGAAATAATAAGCCTCTTTGCTAAGTCCCATAGGGTCAGTGTCGCTTCCAAAGATATTCACTCCATCTTTTTTCAATCTGAGATTCAAATGCATACCGGAGCCACTCACCCCATCCTTCGGCTTTGGCATAAAGGATGCATGCAAACCGTGCCGTTTGGCAATGGTCCGGACTGTCAATCGAAAGGTCTGCAGATTGTCCGCTGTGGCAAGTGCTTCATCCCCTGCAAAATCAATCTCATGCTGCGCCGGAGAGTGCTCATGGTGAGATGCCTCAACAACAAAGCCCATATCTTCCAGGTTCATAACGATATCTCTTCGGGCATTTTCTCCAAAATCCAGGGGGCCAATATCAAAGAAACCTGCCTCCTCTTTGGTAGTATTGGTAGCATTGGATAAGTCGTCCGTATCAAAGAGATAAAACTCGCACTCCGGGCTGACCTCCATGGTGAAACCAACCTTAGCAGCGTACTCTATTGCGGTTCTTAATACCTGTCTCGGATCTCCCTCAAAGGGTTTTCCGTTAGGGCGATATACATCACATATCAGTCTTGCCACCTTTCCCTGCTGGGGTCTAAAGGGCAAAATTTCAAATGTGTTGTAGTCAGGATACAAATACATATCGGATTCCTCTATACGAACAAATCCGTCAATAGCTGATCCATCAAACATACACCGATTGTCCAGTGCCTTTTCCAGCTGGCTTGCGGTGATCGCCATATTTTTCAAATTGCCAAAAATATCAGTGAACTGAAGTCTGATAAACTCGACGTCTTCCTCCTCCACCATCCTGATAATGTCCTCTCTCGTATACAAATGCATCTTGTACCTCCCTATAACACAAAGGCGCTCTTACCCCTTTGGTAAGAACGCCTTTGTTCTTTCCCTATAATAAACACATTTTTTTCGCTTGTCAACGACTTTCATGAACACTTCATCTAAGTTCTGTTTCTCACTCAGCCTTAGCCTGCCCAAGGGATGAGCGAATTGCTTGGAGCAACACCATAGATGTGTATCTGTTTTCCGTTTGCTCAAGGGTTTCGTCCAAAGTCCCGGTCTCAGACAGTTTCTCATTGATCTGAGCAAGTGTGGGCTCCAATAAAGGATACAGGGTGTCCACTGCTTCTGTTTTTTCCGTCAACTCCACTTTCTGTATGGTATTTTGATCCACGGTTACAGACAAAAGCACATTCTCTTTCCCCAGTACAATCTGAGTCGAATAGGTTCCTGGTATGTAGAGTGCCCCCTCCGGAGTAGTAGAGTCAATTGTTCCTTCTGTATCTTCCGGATTCTCTAAAAGAATCTCCTTATCTTGTCTTTCATTTGCGAAATTGGTAATTAGAATGATAGTTAACAGTATCCCTATCCCAACGAATAGAAGTGCCGTAACCACCTGTCTCATACGTAGTACGACGATTTTCGTTTTCCCACTCACTTGATTCCTCATCTTTGTTTTTTTCTACTATATGAAACAACCTATTGATTTATGATGAGGATATGGGATTTTCGCTTACCTGTCGCTGTGATTGGTCGCTGCATCATACAGCATCCGGACTTCCTCAGGCGTGAATGTATAATTTGTGCCACAAAAATGACAGTTTACTTCAATATCCTTACCTTCCTCCAGGATTTCACCAAGCTCCCTGGCTCCAATGCTAATTAATGCTTTGCTTACCCTCTCCTTGCTGCAATTACAGGAATACTGCGTAGGAGAATTGTCGGTAAAGTCCACATCAAATCCGTCCAGCACCGTTCTGACAATATCCTCAGGAGTCATTCCCTGTTCCAGCATGGTGGTGACAGACTCCAGCTTCTTTATGTTTTCTTCCAGCTTCGCAATTGTCTCCTCCTCACAAAAGGGCATCAGCTGGATAATAAAGCCACCTGCTTGTCTGACAGTATTTTCTTTATTCATAAGCACCCCTAAACCAACTACAGAAGGGGTTTGTTCTGATGCTGCAAAATAGTAGGTCAAATCTTCCGCAATCTCTCCGGTCTGCAATTCCACCTGTCCCACATAAGGCTCCTTCAAGCCCATATCCTTGATGACACTGAGAGTACCGGGGCCAATGGCTGCAGATACATTTAGTTTCCCCACACTGTTTGCCGGCACAATCACATCCGGCACATTGGCGTAGCCCTTTACATTCCCGGCACCATCGGCTGTTACCGTAAGGCCGCCAGCCGGTCCCTCCGAGCGAATCTGTAAGGTTACCAAATCCTCCGGTGATTTATTCATAGCTCCCATCATGACTGCCCCGCTCATCAGTCTTCCTAAAGCTGCCGTCATAACCGGGCTGGTTCTATGAATCTGTCTCGCTTTTTCAACCAATTCTCTTGTCGTACAGGCGAACGCCCTTATCTGTGCATTGGCAGCAATCGCCCTGACCAAATAATCTTCCATTTTATACTTCCTTTACCTGTTCTCTGGCTATCACAAAAACCCGTCCTGTGGTCGCCGTCACTGTTTCCTGGGTATCTGCGTCTGTCATACTGACTACCTCTAACCCGGCTCTTTCCAACATACCTTTCACTTCCTCGGGCTCGTATCCCCTTTGCAAGTGGGTTTCCTCATACTTTCGATAGATTTCCCCGTCCCTTATAAAAAGAGTTAAGTCGTATTCATTGATATGTTCCTCAGAGTCGTAGAAGTTTTCCCAGATGAAGCTTACATCCTCTCTGTTTTCTGCTATGGTAGTATCTCCGATGAGCTCCCGGTATTTATAGTCTGTATTGAAATCAAAAAGGAACAATCCCCTGGGAAACAGATAATTATTGACCAATTCAAAAACAGTGAGAAGCTCTTCCTCCTCTAAGATATAATTGATGGAATCACATACACTGACCACCGTTCCCACGGTACTGTATAATTCCAATTCCCGCATATCCTGCAAAAGGTAGAGAATATCTCTTCCTCCCTCTGCCCTTTTTTCCAATGCTTTCTGAAGCATAGCCTGGGAATTGTCCACCCCTATCATGTCGTAGCCCTTATCGTATAGCAGCTCTGTCAGAGTGCCTGTTCCACAGCCCAAATCCAATACCAGATTTCGTTCTGTTTCCAGAGGGTCCTTTGCATCCCGTTCCGGTTTTGATACTCCATAGACTGAGATAGCCTTCTCTATCCTTTCAGCCCACTCTTCATAAGGAACCTGATCCATGAGTGCATCATAAACCTGGGCAAATTCGCAATAACTAGCCCCTTCCTCCGGCATCATTTTATCCACCTTCTTTATACTTATTTTCACCAATCCTTACAGCGCTGCTCCCAAAGCGGCAAACACTCCGGCGCTGACTAAGCCCATGATGACACCGGCCAAGACAACCCCCGACAAAACAGCAATGACACTTTTCTTAAAATCCATGTCTAACAAACTGGCCGCCAAGGTTCCGGTCCACGCTCCGGTTCCCGGAACCGGAATCCCTACAAACAAGAAGAGGGCAAAATATAAACCTCTTCCAGCCTTCTCCTGAAGCTTAGCACCACCCTTATGGCCCTTTTCCAGGCAAAACCGAAAGAATTTGCCGATATATTTCTTGTCTGCTCCCCATTCCAACACCTTTCTGGCAAAGAAAAAGATGATAGGCACAGGGATCATATTTCCGATAATACAAATGGCATAGGCTGTGGCAACGGGAAGACCCATACCGTGTAGCCCGCCAAAGAAAACCATGTCGGATGGTGACAGAGCCACCGGTATCGCTCCTCGAAGCTCAATCAAAGGTACCATAGAAATGAGAAAAACAATCAAATACTTTAAAAACATCTTTGCCTCCATGAAGATTCTTTCCGAAATCTCCTGCTATTTTCTTATTATTAATATCCGTGAAATTCTACGAATTCACTAAAGCTTCCTCTTCTAAATACTCTCTCAGAAACTCCAACAGCTCATCCATCTCCTGGTCCGTCCCGATAGTAATGCGCAGATAATTAGAAATACGGGGCTTATTCCAGTGGCGCACATAAATATCCCGCTCCCGCAATGCTTTGAAAAGCTGTTCTGCCGGCACCGTATCGTGACTGACAAAGAGAAAGTTCGTCTTGGATTCCGGGAAGGTAAAGCCTAATTGCTTAAGTTCTCCGGCTACTCTTTCCCTGGTAGCTATTATCTTTGCCGTTGTTTCCTTAAAATATGTCTCGTCCTTAACCGCCTCCACACCGGCAAGCTGAGCCGGAAGGTTCATAGTGTAGGAGTTAAAGGAGAATTTAGCGTCATTCAGGTACCCAATCAACTTTTCACTACCAATACAGAATCCGATTCGTGCACCAGCCATTGCTCTTGATTTTGAAAAGGTCTGAACAATTAACAGGTTCTCGTATTTTTCAAGCAGAGGCAAGGCACTCACCCCGCCAAAATCCACATAGGCTTCATCAATAATGACCACCACATCCGGATTTGCCTTCACAATCACTTCTACCTTTGACAATGGCTCCATGAGCCCCGTAGGTGCATTGGGATTGGGGAAGATGATGCCACCGTTAGGCTGCATATAGTCCTTTGCGCAGATGCGCCAGTTTTCATCCAGAGCACAGGTTTTATACGGTATCCGATACAAATCAGCCCAGACATCATAGAATGAGTAGGTCACATCCGGAAACAGAATCGGCTTGTCAGAGTTAAAAAACGTCAGAAATGCCATAGATAAGACATCATCCGAGCCCACTCCCACAAAAACCTGCTTGGGATTCACATGATAATACTCAGCCAACGCTTCTACCAAAGGTGCGACCTGAGAATTGGGATAAAGACGCAGCTTTTCGTAATCCATCTTCTCCATAGCTTCCTTCACCTTCGGTGAGGGCGGATAGGGACACTCATTGGTATTTAACTTAATCATCTTTTCCTTATTTGGTTGTTCCCCTGCTACATAAGGAACAACACGTCTGACATTTTCTTCCCACTTCATATATCTTCCTGCTTTCTCTTTTCTATCGTATGATTTCAATCTATTTCTATTACA
>CAMAHO010000097.1 GCA_945834545.1 uncultured Lachnospiraceae bacterium
AAAGTGCCACCGGGACGAAAACCGTCCCAGTGGCATTTCCGGTTAATTCCATACAGAAATACAATGATACAGTTTATAGAAGTAGGTACCATTCCATCTGGCAACCTGCATTTGAATGGCGAAATTTTGAGCCCCTATGGATTCCAGGGCGGTGTCAGCATACGCCTTTTTATAGGTCTCATCCAGATAGCCGGCCTCGATTGCAGGATAGAGACTGACAGGTATGATAATTTCATAGGTATGGCTGCCCAGACCCAGCGCTTTTGTCTTTTCCAGACACTGCTTATAATAGGCATCCAAGGTTGTCACCACCTGATCTGCGGTAAGCCCTGCAGAGACCAACTGATCCTCATAGCTCATACTGCCATCCTCTTCTTCCTCCTTTGGAGGAGCCGATTCCGGCTCGTATTCCAAAGGTTCCTGAGGTGAGGGCGTTACCAGCTCTGTATCCGAAGTAGTCCCCTTCTCCTCCAAGCAGGCCGGCAGATACACTGACAGACCGGTTCTTAGATGTGTGCTTCGAAAGGCCTCATCAGAGCAATTGTAATAGTCGAAGGTTATCGGCTCTGTATCATCCCAGGTTACATCCACATTGGCATATCGATCCTCCAGGGCAATGATATTCCAGGCATGATCCCCGTCACTGTAGCCGGTGCAATAATAGGTGGGTATCTCCAGTTTCTGCATCAGATACTGAAAGGCTCTGGCATAGCCTGCACACACACTCTGGTGATTCACCAGGGCAGAATAGGCGCTTTGATTACATTCCGCCGTTGTCTTGTATTCCACCAGTTCTGCCAAGGCAGTATGCACATACCTCTCCTTTTCCAGGTCATCTGCAAATTTTCTGGTTTCCTCCAGAATGGATTCTGCTGCTGCCTGAAACCGTCTGGTTTCCTCCTGCAAACGCTCCGCAGTCTTATTGTACTTTAAGGAAATTTCCACAACCTGTCCGGACTGTGTGTACTTGCATGAATACCCTGTATCCACATAAAACAATTCCGGATGGTCATTGTACACTGCTTCAAATACGGTCTTGAGCTGACTTACGTGTACATTGATTGCGGGTGCAAAGCTGTCCACAACCTCCGTAGCGTTGGCGTAAATCTGGCAATACAGTCTCTTCATATCCTCTGTCAGCATTGCATAATAGGGATAAAATTCCGGGGCAAAGGTAAGCTCCTCCCCCAGATTCCCTTTGTCCAGGGCATCCTCCAGAAGCTTTTCCTCATCCGCTTCAACTTCCTTCGCCTCCTGGGAAATCTGAAGGGTATCACTCTTGCCCACCACATTGTCCGGCAATACCAAGGTTTGAGAATCCGCCATCTCGTACCCATTCTCCGGCAGCTTATTCCAATCTATGCCGTCCTGAGTACCTACGTGGATTCCCAGCTCCGGAATCTCCACCACCAGGCCTTGGTTCTGGTTCTCGCCGAATAAATCCTTCACGCCGTCCAGCTTGTCCATAGCATTGTCTATATTATCTGCTATTCCGTTCTGACCGTATAACAGGTGTGCCAGCTTTGCTGTGAGCTCCGGCTGAAAGGCACAGAGCATCACTCCTGCGCAAAGCAAGACTAGCAGCACCGCTATCAGATAAAACAATTTCTTCACTAATTTCAATGGTCTTCCCTCTTTATCTTAATGAAAGCTGTTACTCTAATTATAGATTCGAGTGCAACAGGTGTCAATGGTGTCCCCAATGCCCCCTGGCTGAACTGTTAGCAATAAAATCCATTTTCACTTCCTTGGTCTTATGTTAGCATAAAAAATATTGTAACTATTCAGAACCCCATTCGCAAAATCGCTGCTACGCAGCTTTCCTTTTGCTCATGTGGTTACTTCGCCATATAAATTTAGGAAACCAGCCCTCTGTAAGCAAGCTTACTCGGTCTGGTTTCCTAAATTTGCATGGCTCTGAATAGTTACAAAATATTTTTCATAGTATGATTATTTGTGATATGGGAGAAATGGTATGACACAGAACGCAACAAAGAAAAAGAGCTTTTATGCTCAAATGTTAAAATTGGTGATCCCCATCGCGATTCAAAACCTGCTCAGCGCTGCTGTAAACTCAGCAGATGTCATTATGTTAAACTATGTGGACCAGGCCTCCATCTCAGCTGTCTCCCTGGCTTCCCAATATGCCGGTGTCATCTTTTCCTTATTATATGGAATCGGAACCGGTGCCACCATGCTCTGCTCACAATATTATGGCAAAAAGGATTTCCGCGCCATTCAGGCGGTAGAGGGAATTGCCTTTCGCTTTTCCATCTCCTTTTGTATGCTGTTTGGCCTTTTAGCCTTCTTTATCCCGGAGTCCTTAATGCGTATTTTTACACCGGATGAGGAGCTGATTCGAATTGGTGCCTCATACCTTAAGGTCATCAGTATCGCCTATGTGTGCTGGGGTATCACGGAGGTGTATATGTCAGTGCTTCGAAGCATCAGCAGGGTTACTGTCTGTACCATACTGAGTGTCATTACCTTCAGCCTGAATATTCTGTTAAATGCTGTCTTTATCTTTGGCCTCTTCGGTGCACCAAAGCTTGGTGCCGTGGGTGTGGCTGCAGCTACCTCCATTTCACGATTAGTTCAGCTGGCAGGCTGTTTCCTCATTTCCCTTACCTCAAAGGATGTGAAGTTGGATTTACGGTATATATTTATTAAGAATACTCTGTTATTCCAGGATTTTGTACGTCTTTCCCTGCCTGCTCTGGCAAATGATGTGATCTGGGGGCTGGCCTTCTCCACCTACTCTGTCATTCTCGGTCACTTGGGCTCCGATGTGGTGGCGGCGAACTCCTTTGTGGTCGTAGTTCGCAACTTTGGCACCGTACTGTGCTTCGGCGTAGCCAGCGCCGGCTCCATTTTACTTGGTCAGATTCTGGGACGAGGGGATTTAGAAGAGGCCCGAATGGGTGCGAAAAGGCTGATGAAATTGACGGTTGGCAGCGGAATCATAGGCGGTCTCATTGTCCTTGCCAGCATTCCCGGTGTCCTTTGGTATGCCTCCTCTTCCCTCTCAGCAACTGCCTTGGGGTACTTAAAAACTATGTTATTTATCAACACCTATTACATTATGGGAGCTGCTGTGAACACAACCTTGATTGCCGGTGTGTTCCGAGCAGGCGGGGACAGCAAGTTTGGCTTTATCTGTGACACCATCGATATGTGGTGCTACGCCGTCCCTCTAGGCTTCCTCTCTGCCTTTGTCTTTAAGCTGCCTGTCATGTGGGTATACTTTTTGCTGTGCACCGATGAATTTGTGAAATGGCCTTGGGTACTGAAACGGTACAAGAGTGAAAAGTGGTTAAAAAATATCACCAGGGATGATTTATTTTAACTCAAATCCCTGCATAGGATTCTGTTTAAAGGCGTTTCTCTCATGAAGCGCTTTTATTCTTTCTAGTGCCTCCTCCCTTTCGCAACTGCCTGTCAGAATTACGCTATCTAACTCCTCGTAGGTAAAGCCAAAATTATCCTCGTCGGTTTTTCCGGTCAAGCCGTCAGAGGGCGCCTTGGCTATAAATTCCTCCGGTATGCCCAGACTTCTGCCAAGGGCAACCACCTCCGTTACAGTCAGATTGCGCAAGGGTGAAAAGTCCCCGGCTGCATCCCCAAAGATTGTAGCATAGCCTACATAACGCTCCGAACGATTACTATTGTTGGACACCCTGCCGTTTTTACTCTGGGCGATGGCATACAGCGTTGTCATTCGGATTCTGGGGGGCAGATTATTTTTCATTTGCTGCGTCTGCTTAAAGGGCTGTAAAATACTCCACATAGCATCTGTAGCCTCACCGATGTTAACTATCTCATAAGGAATTTGCAGCCACTGGGCGACAGCCTTAGCTTCCTCCAAATCGGCTTGCACATGGTTTGGCATCAGCACTCCAAAGACCCTGTTCTTTCCCAAAGCCTCCCTGCAAAGGGTTGCAACCACAGTGGAGTCCTTGCCTCCGGAAAGTCCCACCACCGCTACACTCTCCGGCCCATTCTCAGAAAACCAATGGCGGATCCAGTCAGTCAATTGTACTTTGATTTGTTCCACCGGGAACTGTTCTGCAAGATATATATTTAATGCTTCTCTGTCTTTCATCTTTCCTCTTTTCCGTCTCTAAGACTCAAACAGCTTCTGAAATGCCTTCACACATAAGCCTGTACCGAAGGCAGCTATGATGGTAGTTAGTCTTCGGCGTCGCAACTGCTTTCTTTCCGTGTACGATTATAGACCATTTCACAAAAAAAGCCAAAAAAAATGCAAAAAAAAGGGTGTAATTTTTTAAAAAATCATTATAATGTTATACAGTATGTGTAAAACACGAATAAGGAGGCGCTTTTATGCCAAAGAGAGAGGACATAAACAAAGTATTAATTATCGGCTCCGGTCCCATCATCATCGGTCAGGCCTGTGAGTTTGACTACTCCGGAACCCAGGCTTGTAAAGCATTGCGCAAGCTTGGCTACGAGATAGTTCTGGTAAACTCCAATCCAGCTACCATTATGACGGACCCGGAAATCGCAGATGTTACTTACATCGAACCCTTAAATGTGGAGCGTCTGGAGCAGATTATTGCTAAGGAAAGACCGGATGCCCTGTTGCCTAATCTGGGTGGCCAGTCCGGCTTAAATCTGTGTGCTGAGCTTGCCAAGAAAGGTATCCTGGACAAATACAATGTACAGGTTATCGGCGTTCAGGTAGATGCTATCGAGCGCGGCGAGGACCGAGTTGAATTTAAAAAATCCATGGAAAAAATCGGTATTGAAATGGCCAGAAGTGAGGTTTCCTACAGTGTTGAGGAAGCGCTTGCCATTGCAGACAAGCTTGGCTACCCGGTAGTCCTTCGTCCCGCTTACACTATGGGCGGTGCCGGTGGTGGTCTGGTATATAATAAGGAGGAATTAAAAACTGTCTGTGCCCGCGGTCTTCAGGCCAGCCTGGTAGGACAGGTTCTGGTAGAGGAATCCATCTTAGGCTGGGAGGAACTGGAGCTTGAGGTAGTCAGAGATGCTGAAGGCAATATGATTACCGTCTGCTTCATCGAGAACATCGACCCTCTGGGTGTCCACACCGGCGATTCCTTCTGCTCCGCTCCTATGCTTACCATTTCTGAGGAGACTCAGAAAAAGTTACAGGAGCAGGCATACCGCATCGTAGATTCCGTACAGGTCATCGGCGGTACCAATGTACAGTTTGCTCACGACCCTGTGACAGACCGTATTGTAGTGATTGAGATTAACCCCAGAACCTCTCGTTCTTCCGCTCTTGCATCCAAGGCAACCGGTTTCCCTATTGCATTAGTGTCCGCAATGCTTGCAGCCGGCCTTACCTTAAAGGATATTGAGTGTGGAAAATACGGCACGCTTGATAAATATGTTCCTGACGGGGATTATGTGGTAATCAAGTTTGCACGCTGGGCCTTTGAGAAATTTAAAGGTGTGGAGGACAAGCTGGGCACACAGATGCGCGCCGTTGGCGAGGTTATGAGTATCGGTAAAAATTATAAGGAAGCTTTCCAGAAGGCAATCCGCAGTCTGGAGACCGGCCGTTATGGCTTAGGTTATGCCAAGGATTACAACCAAAAATCCAAGGACGACCTGCTGTTGCTGCTTGCTAATCCCTCCAGTGACCGTCACTTCATTATGTACGAAGCCTTAAGAAAAGGTGCTACCGTGGATGAAATCTACGATCTTACCAAGGTAAAGCATTACTTTATCGAGCAGATGAAGGAATTGGTGGAGGAAGAAGAAGCTCTGGCTGCCAACAAGGGGACTCTTCCCGCTGATGCAGCTTTGGTTCAGGCAAAGAAGGATGGCTTCTCCGATAAATACTTAAGTCAGATTCTGGAAATCAGCGAAGATGAAATTCGAAATAAGAGAATTGCTCTGGGTGTTGAGGAAGCCTGGGAAGGCATACACGTAAGCGGCACCAAGGACAGTGCTTACTATTACTCTACCTACAACGCAGAGGATAAGAATCCCGTAAACAATGACAGACCTAAGATTATGATTCTGGGTGGTGGTCCAAACCGTATCGGTCAGGGTATCGAATTTGATTACTGCTGTGTACACGCTTCCCTTGCCTTAAAGAAGCTTGGCTTTGAGACCATCATTGTAAACTGTAATCCGGAAACGGTTTCTACGGATTACGATACCTCTGACAAGCTCTACTTTGAGCCTTTGACCTTAGAGGATGTTCTCAGCATTTACAAGAAGGAGCAGCCTGTGGGCGTCATCGCTCAGTTCGGTGGCCAAACTCCTCTGAATCTGGCAGCCCAGTTGGAAAAGAACGGTGTCAAGATTTTAGGTACCTCTCCTGAAGTCATTGATTTGGCTGAGGACCGTGACCTCTTCCGTGCTATGATGGACAAGCTTGGCATTCCTATGCCTGAGGCTGGCATGGCTACCACGGTCGAGGAAGCCTTGGAAATTGCAAACAAGATTGGTTATCCTGTTATGGTTCGTCCTTCCTATGTTCTGGGTGGTCGAGGCATGGAGGTTGTATATGATGATGAAAGCATGAAGGGCTATATGCTGGCTGCAGTAGGTGTCACTCCTGACAGACCTATCTTGATTGACCGCTTTTTAAATCACGCTCTGGAATGCGAGGCCGATGCCATCAGCGATGGAACCCACGCCTTCGTACCTGCGGTTATGGAGCACATCGAGCTTGCTGGTGTTCACTCCGGCGATTCTGCTTGCATCATTCCTTCCGTACACATCTCAGAAGAGAATGTGGCAACTATTAAGGAATACACCAAGAAAATTGCAGAAGAAATGCATGTAAAGGGCCTTATGAATATGCAGTATGCTATTGAAAACGGCAAGGTTTATGTGCTTGAGGCAAATCCTCGTGCATCCCGTACCGTTCCTCTGGTATCCAAGGTTTGCAATATCCGCATGGTACCTTTGGCCACTGAGATTATCACCTCCGAGCTTACCGGCAAGCCCTCTCCTGTACCTGAACTGAAGGAAAAGCTGATTCCTTACTACGGTGTAAAAGAGGCGGTATTCCCCTTCAATATGTTCCCTGAGGTGGACCCCATTCTGGGACCTGAAATGCGTTCTACCGGTGAGGTACTTGGCTTATCTCCTTACTATGGCGAAGCCTTCTACAAGGCTCAGGAAGCTACTCAGACAAAGCTTCCGTTAAGCGGAACAGTTTTGATTTCCGTCAATCGTAAGGATAAGCCTGAGGTAATTGAGATTGCAAACTTATTCCACCAGGCCGGCTTCAAGATTGTAGCTACCGGCAATACTCACAAGATTATTACCGACGCAGGCATCCCTGCTGAGTATGTCAAGAAGCTCTATGAAGGCCGTCCGAATGTAAATGACTTGATTACAAACGGAGCAATTGATTTGATTGTGAATTCTCCTGTTGGAAAAGACAGTGTCAATGATGACAGCTATTTAAGAAAGGCCGCTATCAAAGCGAAGGTTCCTTATATGACTACCATCGCCGCTGCAAGAGCTACCGCCAAAGGTATCCTCTATGTACAGCAGCACGGTGATGCTGATGTAAAGTCCTTACAGCAGCTTCATAGCGAAATCAAAGATAAATAAATCTTTTGTACTGAAAATACCCCCAAGAAGTTTTGCTTCTTGAGGGTATTTTTATATCACTTGCTACACCTCTTGGTCTTAATCTCCCTACAGCTTTGCCTTCAGCTGATTTGCCATAGCTCGTTTGTCCATGGGGCGTCTCCAAAGTAGCTTCGCCAAACCGTATGCTATCACAGAGCCAACTAACATACATAAGATTCCCCCAAGGATGCCTTGCAAGCTTCCAATTTCAAGCCAGGCCAGCTGTCCTGACGAATACATAATATTGCCCACATACATCCCTAAAAAAGAAACCACAAAAAGGCTGGTAGATACAATGAAACCTTTATATGCCATAGAGCTGTATATGATGAATACCCCCATCAACAGCCCATTGGACAAGATCAGATACCCCTTGTTATTGTCAGCAACCAGGTTTATCACATCCCCCAGAAAGATGGCTCCTATAATAATGGCATAATTGATCAGTGCCAGAAACAGCTGGGTAAACACAGCCACATCTGCGATAAAGTGATTACCCAATTCCGAGGACTTCACCAATCCTGAGTAACAGCAGGTTGGAATAATCTGTGAAATCATAAATGCAGGCATTGCCAGGAAATACAAGCCTAAAAACTGCAAAAGGATATTTCCTTCATCGCGAAACAGAAACAAATACACGATACCAAAGGCAACAAATAAGCAAATGCCAGCCAAAGTACCCTTCAAGTTAGGGGAAAATCGCGTCAGCTTAAGTCCTAATTTAATGTTATGAATCATAATAGCTCCTTTCCAGCTTTTTTAATGCAAGCCAAATACTCATACGACAAATACCCACCGTCAGTGCTACTAAAACAAAGATGTAAGCATAGCCCTCTACATTGGAAAACAGGTAATTCCCCAATATGGCTAATAGATTCAGGCCATAGGCGATTGCTATTGTCAGCCACAGCTGTCTCGAAAATCTGGCTGC
>CAMAHO010000098.1 GCA_945834545.1 uncultured Lachnospiraceae bacterium
GGACAGGTCCATTTGACCCCCTATGCTCCCTTTATAACTCCTAACAAGGGTCATGGGGGTCAGATGGACCTGTCCCCCCTGACCCCTTGTTACGTTTTTTGCGGTGCTTCACACATTCTGTCAGCAGGTATTCGATTTGTCCATTCACTGAGCGGAAATCATCTTCTGCCCATGCGGCAATGGCAGAATAAAGCTGTTCCGAAAGGCGAAGTGGTACCTGTTTCTTTTCTGCCATTAGTATAGGCTTCCTGAATTGACTACAGGCTGTGCATCATGGTTGCCGCACAAAACTACAAGGAGATTCGATACCATAGCAGCCTTTCTCTCTTCATCCAATTCCACCAACTGTTTTTCATTTAAACGCTCCAGTGCCATCTCAACCATACCCACTGCTCCGTCCACGATCATCTTGCGGGCGTCAATGATGGCGCTGGCCTGCTGGCGCTGCAGCATCACGGATGCAATCTCAGGTGCATAGGCAAGATATGTAATTCTGGCTTCTAAGATTTCCAGCCCGGCTTCCGCCACCTTACTTTGAATTTCTTCTCGGATTCTCTGGGCTACCACCTCAGCTGACCCCCTTAAGCTCCCTTCGTCCGCCTGTCCGTCTCCGGTGGTATCCACATTGGTTGCCACATCATAGGGATAAATACGAACGATATTTCTCAGAGCACTGTCGCACTGTAAGGACAGATACTCTTTGTAGTTGTCTACGTTAAATACGGCCTTTGCGGTATCTGTCACGCGCCAGATAACTGCGATTGCAATTTCAATCGGATTACCAAGGCAGTCATTAATCTTCTGTCTTCCGTTGTTTAAGGTCATAGCCTTAAGGGATATCTTCTTACCGGTGGCATCTACAGTCACATTAGCCCCCTCAATGCTGGCACTTACTGCGGCCTTATTTGCTACCTCGCCGCTTTGAGCCAGTCTGGTGTGAGCTGCAGGATTCACCGAACTGCAGAACGGATTTACGAAGTAAAAGCCAGGCTCCTTGATACTGCCGATATACTCGCCAAACAAGGTCAACACCAACGCCTCCTGTGGCTTTAACACCTTCAGTCCACATAGGGGAATCCAGGCCACAAAAAAGGCTACAATACTGAGAATCACAAGCGGAATCCCCACAGGGCTTTTTCCCTTTTCAATGAGATACACGGCCAAGCTGAATACCCCGATAATCACAGGGAACGCCAAGAGATTTAGGATGAGTACCTTCATACCATTCTTTTTGGTTGTCAAAATTTTTTCCGTCATAACAATTCCTTTCCTGCTTGTTAACAAGCGAATCAATATGTATTTGATATCATTATAATATCACCCTTATATTCTTTGTCAAGGGAAAGTTAAACTTTTCATAAAGCCAGAGTTTCATCTGTTTTCTTCTTTCCTGTTTCACTTTCTGCTTTAAACCCTTGGCGAAAACCGGGTTTTCCAAGAGCCGCACACAATAGAAAAAGAGCTAACCCTAAGCAACTGATGATGCATCCTACTACCAGGCCTTTTACGGTATAGTGAACCTCGATGCTGTACTTTCCGGGCTCCAAGTCCAGGGCAAGCAGAACTCCCCCAAAGGAGGTGGTTTGCGCCTCTGCTCCATTGACGGTTACCCGCATTCCATTCTCCACAGGAACCGGCAGTAACACCCGAGAGGGCTCCGTGAGTTTCAGTTCTATTGTCATAGAAGTCTCATCATACTGCACAGATTCCATTTCCACCTGAGACAGTGTCTCGAAAAGACGGCTTAACAGCTCTTGATTCAGGCGATACACATCCACCTTCACCGCATTCCCGTCATCCTCCGTATTCTGTAGGATAACCGTGTCACCAGCCGCCAGTTCGCCGATTTCCAGTGTCTCGTTCTTTTTTAAATCCTTTTGTTTCACTTCATAGGGATGTCCCCCTGTAATGGTTAGCTTTTTCACCTTGGAGGTCGTCATCACTCCATAATAATATCCTGACTCCTTCACTTGAAATACCACATCGGACCCGGTTTCTTCGGACTCTGTCGGGACAAACAGCTTATTCTGTGCAAGGTCAGCTTCCTCCTCATCATAACCCAGAATATCTGCTGCCATCCGGTTTTGCAGCTCTAGTCCGCAGCCTGAGAAGCTCTCCGGCAGGTCATAGCCGGAAGGAAGGCTAATGCCAAAGGGCAGTGTGTATTGATTCCTGTAAAGTTCCACCTTCCCGCTGCTGCCAACCTTGGTATAGAGACTGTTTTCCCGTTCCCCCTGCTCCGACTCAGCAGCTTCGTTATACATATACCTTACCCCCAGAAGACCGGCAACCAGGGGCGTTGCTCCTCCGTACTCATAGAACACCTTGCTGTATCTAAGTCCCAGCCTTCGATACAGTTCCTTAACAGCAGAATTTTGCGTTGAAGAAAAGGTGCTTGCCATGGGAATATGATATAGTCCGCCGTCGTTTTTTATCTTTCTTTCAAATTTCTCCAGTCGGAAAAAGCCCTCTGTTTCCTTCTTTGCCTGTTCATACAGGATCTGATAATCATCGATTTCCTTCAGATACCCCTCCCTGTCAATGGTAGTAATGCTGGTGATGGTCAGGTTTGCTGTCACCTCCGTCACAAGGATCGTCAGGGTGACGAGAAAAAGTGCTACCCTCTTTCCTCCACGAAATCCCTTTTGATAAAGACACAGAAGGATTCCGTAAGCACATACAAACACAAGATTTAGTAGCACAGTCCAGTCCTCAAAATCCTCTCCCACACCGGCTTTCTCTAAAAGCAACAGATAGCCCACTGCCAAAGCAACCGCAATAGCCAGCTTCTCCTTACTGATTTTAGATAAGGCTGATACTGCCTCATAGCATATGGTAAGCACCAAGAGAATGTACAAGAAGGATTGCCTTGCCGGCAAAGAATCCGGGAAATTCAATCCATGCCAGATAAAATCCAGATTTCTCACACTAAAGCTAAACAACAGAAAGCCGGTAAGGGCAAGATAGGAAAAACGCTTGCGCATAGGGATTTCCCGATTAAGCAAAAACAAGGGCACCAACAAATACACTGCCACCCCACAATAGATATTGGGCCAGTGGTCCAACCCCTTTTCTGTGGTAACGCCAAGACATTGCCTGGACAGCACATCAAAGATGCTAAAATATGAGGTAAACTCCTTGGGGAAGCTCCCCTCTGCAAAATCCGAGCCCAACAAGAACATAGCCTCCGGCACAAGCAGCACGGCAGCTATGGCTCCGGCCATACCACTGAAAAAGGCGAATCGAATGAGTTTCTTTCCTTCTACCCCTTCACAGATCAAAAGGACAACAAAATACAAAACCAAGAAGATACATAGCATGATGGAAAGATAGAAATTGCTCAGGATGCAATAGCTTAGAGAAAGCACATACAGCTTCCATCTGCCTCTTTTTACAAGCGACTCCAAGCCCATCAAAACCAGGGGCGCCACCAGAATGATATCCAACCACATAATGTTATAATAGTAGGCACAGGTATATCCGGAGAGGGCATACAGCACAGAAAGCAGCAAGGGTAAGCCACTGTTCTCCTGCCCCTTACTCTGAAAATACACACAAGCCGTAAATCCGCATAGACTGACCTTTAACCAAATCAGGAAGGCAATAAATTCCATGAGATGCGACCGGCTGACAAACATACACAGGAAATGAATGGGACTTGCCAAGTAATAGGTAAACAGAGCTGTAAAATTCGTTCCTATGCCCAGATTCCAGGTAAATGCCAAATTGCCTCCTGTCTTTAGCTTTTCCTGCAGTTCCTGCAAAAAGGGCATATATTGGTGGTACAAATCAGCGGCTAAGATTCCCCTGTCTCCAAAGGGATAAATCCCTCTTTGCACATACACTGCCAATAGGATGATGCCCGGTATCAGAAACGCCAGAATCCGATAACTGTTTTTCGGTTCCAGCCTGGCAAGCAACCTCAATGGCTCTTTTTTCGTCTGCACTCTATCCTTACTCACATTCTCACTTTTCATCCCGTTTCCCTAAAAGGCTCCTTTTTCGCACACGGCTTTGCTTTCTTTTCATTCCATAATACTGTTTGAAAATCCCAAGGATTCGTTTCCGCTTTATCCCATCCATGTGACGAAATGCGGAAACTATCTTTATCATACTCTTTTTTAGATTAGATGAAAAGTCTATGGTGTTATTTGTTTTTGTGCTCAGCAAAATTTCATACAAACTCTCTGTAAAAAAACGAATCTCCTCCTGGCTTAAGGACTGAATCCATTGATTGAGACAACTGTCCCGCCTTAGATTTTTGGGGGACAGCCGTCTGCGGTAGACTAATCTGCCCTGTCTGATTTTCCAATTAAACAAATCGTGCTGCAGCAAACCCCTCTTATAGCAGTCCACAACCCGATAGGGTATCCGGCTCTCAAACAACATACCAACCACGGAGGAATATGGCAGGATTCGTAACACCTTATGCTCCATCCTTCTGTAGCAGTTCTCTCTTTCGTACTCCTTCCTAAGCCCCGGCCCGTCCAGGTTGATAATCGCCTTGATTCCTCGTTGTATTTCAGGGTTGCAGCGCATAGCGCCATAGACCGCCAGATTGCCACCCTTGGAATGACCGGCTACAAAGAGCCTCCCCTTTATCTGCTTCGCCACGGTGTTTAGATACTCCACAGCCATTTGCTGTGCCCACACAGGAGCAGACAGCGCCAGCCCAAAATCCTCCTTCCAACCGATGAAGGTCTCGTCGGTGCCCCGATAGGCTACAAACACCGTTCCGTCATCCAACAGATAGGTCACTGCTGAAAACTGCATCTGCAGCTCCTCCTTCACCTGATTGACAAAGCAGGTCAGATACATTCCCAGATATCTCTCACTGACGGATAAGGCCTGGAATAGCCTCTGGTTTTCCCTTCCGAACCAATCCTCGGAAAACAAAGGCTCCGTGTCCATGGTGGAGACCACATCCCGAAGAGACACTGTAGGGCAAAGGCCGTCTTTTTCCAACGAAAAGAGCAGCCTCTCAAACTTAAAGTAGGCAATCTGGCATAGCACCAGGCTGTCCGCTACCGTCAAGGGCTGCTCCTTAAAGCATTTCGCTCCGTATTCTTTTACATACTCTACCATTGTCTGCACATCTACTTCATTGCAAACCTATGAATTTTGATTTTCCCGATTCTCCATCTCCCGAACCTCCATAACCGATTTATAGGCAGGACGGATAATCTTATCCATATTAATCAGCTCTTCCAGGCGGTGAGCACTCCAGCCTACAATTCTGGCTATGGCGAAAATGGGGGTGTACAATTCCAGTGGAATCTCCAGCATACTGTATACAAAGCCACTGTAGAAATCCACATTTGCACTGACACCTTTATAGATTTTGGATTTCTCGGAAATCACCTCAGGTGCAATCCTTTCTATCATAGAGTATAGTGCAAAATCCTTCTCTCTATGCTTCTCTGTGGCTAATTTTTCTACAAAGCCTTTAAATACCTGGGCTCTCGGGTCGGATAAGGAATACACTGCGTGTCCCATTCCATAGATCAGTCCCTTTCCGTCGAAGGCCTCTTTGTTGAGAATCTTACGCAGATACTCCCGAACCTCCGTCTCATCCTCCCAGTTGCTCACATGCTTGGAGATATCCCGCATCATCTCCACAACCTTGATATTTGCCCCGCCATGCTTAGGTCCCTTTAAGGAGGACAGAGCGGCTGCAATGACAGAATAGGTATCCGAGCCGGAGGAGGTGACTACTCTGGTGGTAAAGGTAGAGTTATTGCCGCCGCCATGCTCCATATGAAGAATCAGGGCAATATCTAATACCTGGGCTTCCAGCTTGGTATATTGCTTGTCAGGTCGTAGCATCATCAACAGGTTTTCGGCTGTGGAAAGCTTCTTCTGCGGCCTGTGAATGTACATACTGTCATCATTTGTATAGTGATTGTAGGCATGATACCCATATACTGCTAACATAGGGAAGGTACTGATTAAAGACATACACTGATTGAGCACATTCTCAATACTGTTGTCGTTGCAATTTTTGTCATAGGAGGCCAGAGTCAGGACACTCCTGGTCAGAGAGTTCATAATATCACTGCTGGGTGCCTTCATAATGACATCTCTGGTAAAGTTTCTGGGTAAGGTTCTCTTGCTGGCCAGATGCTCCGTAAACTCCTCCAGCTCCGTTTCTGTAGGAAGATTTCCAAACAGCAAAAGATAGGCCACCTCCTCAAACCCAAAATGGTTTCCCTGGATGCCGCGAATCAGGTCAATCACATTGTAGCCACGATACCACAGCTTACCTTCGCAAGGCTTCTTTTCACCATTGACCATCTGGAAGGACTCAATTCTTGAAATGTTGGTAAGTCCGGCTACAACGCCATTTCCGTTTTTATCTCTAAGCCCGCGCAACACCCCGTGCTTGTCAAAAAGCTCCTGGTTGATTGCATCTTCTTTTCGGCATAAGTCTGCATACTTTGTCAAATATGTATCATTTTTCTTCATTCCATCGCACCTTTCCGTTCATATAGTTCTATAGTAGAAAAATATCCGCGTAAAGTCAAATGAAAAAATTAGAAATAAATTATAAAACTTATGAAAAATTTTCCAGTTTTGGCAGAATCGGTCCTATTGTAAAGACAAATCCCGGATGACCTCACCTGCGATAATCAGTCCTGCCACAGAGGGTACAAAGGCAATACTGCCGGGTGTGGACTGCCCCTGGGAAATGGGTTTTTCCTCGGAATACACCACCTTCAGCCCTTCTATCCCCAGCTTTTTCAGTTCCCTTCGCATGACCTTTGCCAGAGGGCACATGGTTGTCTTATAGATATCTGCTACCTTGAAACCAGTTGGATCCAGCTTATTGCCTGCCCCCATGCAGCTGATGATGGGGACTCCTTTCTCCCTTGCCCTCTTGACTAACTCCAGCTTCGCTGTCACCGTATCCACGGCGTCCACCACATAGTCATACTCTTCGAAGGAAAACCGATCCGCTGTCTCCGGCAGGAAGAAAAGAGAATGCACGTTGACCTGAATCTCCGGATTGATATCATGAATTCGTTCCTTCATCACCTCTGTCTTATATTGCCCTACCGTACTGTGCAACGCAATGATCTGTCGATTGATATTGGAGAGGGACACCTGGTCCTTATCAATCAAATCCAGTGTTCCCACCCCGCTTCTTGCCAGCGCCTCACATACATATCCGCCGACTCCGCCAACGCCAAACACCGCTACCCGTGCCTTCGCCAGCTTTTCGATTCCTTCTTCTCCTATTAACATCGCTGTTCTTTCTAACTCTTCCTTCATTCTGCTCCTCCTGTCCCTCTATTGTACCTTTTTCTGAAATCCTGCGCAATGCTTTCTATGTTGTTAAAGCTCCTGAAGAATTTGGCAAATGGTAGTAGAATAGTATCGATTGCGGTCAACCGCACAAATAGATGATAAGGAAATAAAAATCATGAAAAACATTCAAAACAAATGGATTCGTGCTGCCATTCCGGCACTGCTTCTCCATTGCAGTATCGGTACGGTGTACTGCTGGTCCATCTTTAGCCAGGAGATTGCTGATTACATTGGTTTCTCCAAGGGTTCCACAGAGTGGGCTTTCAGCTTTGCCATCTTCTTCCTTGGCATGTCTGCAGCCTTCTTGGGGACAACAAAAACGGCGAAATCTACAAAATGTTCTACATTTTAGCTGCAGTTTACTTCGTAATGATGTTTGTTGGCCATCTGCTTCTGGCAAAGCCGGCTGATTGGCACGAGCCTCAAAAGAAGGAAGCCGGACAGGGTATCTGGGCTACCATTAAAACCCGCCCCATCACCAATTACATTGGTATCTGGCTTATGTTCTACATCAACATCACCTGCGGTCTGGCTCTGATTTCCCAGGAAAAAATGATTGTAAAATGTATCGGTTTAGCCGGTATGGTTGGTGTCATCTCCACCGTATCCGCTATCTTTAATGCAGGCGGTCGTCTTGGTTTCTCCGCTTGGGCAGACCATATGAAGGACAGAAACACTGTTTACAAGCTGATTTTCGTCATCTCTATCGCCCTCACAGCGATTGTTATGCTCACCGGTGGTATCAAGAACGGCGAAGGAAACACCTTATTAATCATCCTTGTATTAGCCCTGATCTTTATGGTAAATGCAGGCTACGGCGGTGGCTTCTCCAATGTTCCCACTCTTCTTTCTGACCACTACGGTATGGGAAGTATTTCCGCTATCCACGGCATTACTCTTTCCGCTTGGGCCTTTGCCGGACTTACCAGTAATCAGGTTGCAAACCTAATCGTTCAGAACACCGGTGAATGGAAAGAGGTTCACGGCGTTAATGTGAACCCTGCCGGATATCAGAATGTACTGTATCTGACAATTGCACTTTACATTGTAGCACTGCTGTTAAGCATCTTCCTTGTAAAGCCCTTCAAAAAGGACGCTGAATAGAAAAATTGTACATAGAAAAAGAGGCTGAAGTTCAGCCTCTCAGACTGTAGACAAAGCAGCATCGAGAAGCATAGCTTCTTGTGCTGCTTTTCT
>CAMAHO010000099.1 GCA_945834545.1 uncultured Lachnospiraceae bacterium
TCTCCCATAACCACGACAGCACCAATGTTTTTTGCAGGCAAATGCTATCAAACTATGCCCGAAATATCCACCCTCATTTTCTTTGCAATAACAGCCTCAGTAGCAAATATTATTGTTCAACTCAGTCTGCAAATCAGCGGATATATGGACTTTATGGATATGTCATTTTTTTCACATGGCTTGATTATACTGATGGTTATTATAAATACATTGACATTGTGGAAAAATACCTATAAAGAGAGAAGCTTCGAGACGATTGTGGGATTAACCGGTGTAATCTCTATGATGTCAGGTATATTTGTGGATATTATTAGAACCTATACCATAAAGATTGGCGATCTGGGTAAGGCCAGCAGATATGGTGCCAGTGTCTTTGCTATTTGTACGCTTATTACCTACATGCATATAATGATGAAGGAGCATGTGAAGTTTGTTGAGAAGGCTAAGAATGATGCCATTGCCGCGAATGTAGCCAAGAGTCAGTTTCTGGCAAGTATGTCCCATGAAATTCGAACCCCTATCAACGGCATCATAGGTATGAATTCTTTGCTGCTGAAAAACAGTGCTACCTGTAATGCAGAGGAAATTAAGGAGTACGCTAAGAACATTCAAAGTGCCAGCCAGACCTTATTATCCATTGTCAATGACGTACTGGATATCACAAAAATTGAATCCGGTAAGATGGAAATTATACCCGTAGAATATACATTGTTTTCTGTCTTAAATGATTGCTACAATATGACCAAGGCCAGAGCGGAAGCGAAAGACTTAAGCTTTCAGATGGAAATTGATCCCAAGCTCCCCTCGGTGCTGTTTGGAGATGAGGTTCGTATCAGGCAGATTATAAATAACTTCCTGTCCAATGCCGTGAAATACACCAAGGAAGGAAAGGTCATTCTTCGTCTGAATTATGAATCGAAAAAGGAAAAGGAACTTTTGTTAATCCTTCAGGTTGAGGACAGTGGGATTGGTATTAAGAAGGCCGATATTGACAAGCTGTTTTTGAATTTTGAGCGAGTAGATGAAAAGAAAAACCGCAACATTGAGGGAACCGGTCTGGGACTGAGCATCACCAAAAATCTTGTGGATATGATGGGTGGAGAAATACAGGTATCCAGCGAGTATGGTAAGGGTTCTGTCTTTACAGCAATCATTCCTCAGCAGATTATAAATTCTGCACCCTTAGGGAGCTTTCAGGATAAGTATGAGCAATATATTCATTCCTCAGAGTATGAGAAGCAGGTTTTGTGTGCACCCAAAGCAAATATTTTGGTAGTGGATGATGTGGAGATGAATTTAAAAGTGGTTCGTGGCTATTTGAAGCAGACAAAAGCGAAGGTTGACCTTGCCCATAGTGGGGCAGAATGTCTGAATATGGTTAGCAGTAAGAAATATGATTTGATTTTGCTTGACCACATGATGCCGGAGATGGATGGGATAGAGACCTTGAGGTTTATGAAGCAGTCGGAAGAGAATCTCAATGACAAGACTCCGGTCATTGCGTTGACAGCAAACGCTGTTGCCGGTGCAAGGGAGGAATACCTGGAGATTGGTTTTACAGACTATTTATCTAAGCCTATTCTGGAAGATAAACTGATGGAGCTGCTGCAGAAATATCTGCCTGAGCAACTGTTAGAAACGGTAGATAGAGAGGACACTTTGGAACTCTTAGAGAGTACCGAAACACCGGAAACTATAGAAGAATCAGTTCATGCGGAAGGTTTGGGGAATGAAAAGCAACAGGAGCCTGTTTCAGTTCAGGGAAAAACGCTGGAAGAGAGATTCCCCATGTTAAACACAGTTGTGGGAAAGACATACTGTATGAATGATGAGGCTTTCTATCTGGAAATGATAGAGACCTATATTCAAACAGATAAGAGGGATGTGCTAAAAGCAGAATACGAAGAACAGTCCTGGAAAAATTACCAAACCTATGTACACGCTTTAAAAAGTACTTCATTGAGTATAGGCGCCGAAACACTATCAGAGCATGCAAAGGCACTGGAGCTTGCAGCTAAGAATTCTGATTTTGAATATATTCACGCCCATCACAAGGAGGTTATGGAGGAATATGACGAACTGATTACACGATTACTCACAGCATTGAAGGAATAAGTATAGCTTTGACGGAGGATGTTCATGACGGATACAGAAATACAGATTTATGTGGATGGAAGCTACAACGATGCTATCAAAAAATATGCCTTCGGATGTGTGTTTATCACACCTTTTGGGGAACTCTATATAGCCTTTGGAAACGGAGATAATCCACAATCCTTAAAGCATAGAAATGTGACCGGAGAAATGCTGGGAGCGATGTACGGAGTGCGATGTGCCATGGCCAGCGGATACAGAGAGATTCATATTTTATATGATTATGAGGGAATAGAGAAATGGGTTACGGGAGAATGGAAGAGTAAGACGGAGCTGACAAAAAAATATGCTGCGGCTATGAGAGAATGGGGGAGTAAGGTTAACATCCGTTTTACCAAGGTGCCGGCTCATTCCCATGTGGAATATAATGAGATGGCGGATACACTGGCTAAAAGAGGGCTTACTGAGGGAAAGGGTGTGCCCAAAATATGTAAGGTGGAGGAACTTTCACTTTGGCAGAACGAATGAATGCGATTCGAATTAATAAATATCTTGCCCAATGCGGAATCTGTTCCAGAAGAGACGCAGACCTGCTGATACAGGCTGGCCGAGTGAGCATGAATGGTATACCTGCCCAAAACGGTGACCGTATAACCAGGGAAGACCAGGTTTTGGTAGACGGTAAACTGGTTGATGGGAGTTGCTGTTTCGAGAAGAGCAATACAGTTGTCTTAGCCTATTATAAACCGATTGGTGTGGTTTGTACGGAGAGAGATGAGCATGCCAAAAAGAAGGTCACAGACGAGATACAATATACAGTCCGCGTAACCTATGCGGGACGGTTGGACAAGGATTCAGAGGGACTTTTGCTGCTTACCAATGACGGGGACCTGATCAACCATATGATGAGGGGAGCCAACCTGCATGAAAAAGAATATGTTGTGAAGTTAGATCGCAGAATAAAGGACGAAGATCTTAACAAACTAAGGAACGGGATATACTTAAAGGAGTTAAAGCAGACTACCAGACCCTGCAAGGTGGACAAAATAGGACCTTATACCATAAAAATAGTTCTGACCCAAGGCTTAAACCGACAAATCAGAAGAATGTGTCAAACCCTTCATTATAAAGTGGTAAGCCTAAAGCGTATACGGGTTATGAGTGTGGAATTGGGAAATCTGAAGCCTGGGGAGTATCGGGAATTGTCAAAGGAAGAAATAGAAGAATTGTGGAGCGATGACAGACGTGAGTGATGGTGTCGTGTAAGCAGGCACACAAATTCGAAATGAGGGAAATAAATGAGTGCGGAGGCAGTATGGAATATCAGGAATACTTAGAATTAGTGGATAAAATAAATTACCATATGGATTTATATTATAATCAGGATGCTCCTGAGATTTCTGATTTTGACTATGACCAGCTAATGCTGCAGTTAAAAAAGGTTGAAGGAGAGCATCCGGAATGGGTGAAGGAAGACAGCCCTACCAGAAGGATTGGAGGGACAACCAAGAGAGAAGCCGGAGTAGAGGTGACCCATAATGTGCCTATGCTAAGCATTCAGGATGTGTTCTCCAAGGAAGAGGTGGAGGACTGGGTGAAACAGGTGAAAGCCCTTCACAAAGATGCTGCATTTTCGGTAGAGGAAAAGATTGATGGGTTAAGCATGACCTTGCGATACCAGGATGGGAATCTGACCTTGGCGGAGACCAGGGGGGACGGCAGGGTCGGAGAGGATGTCACCTTGAATGCGCTGGTGATACCGGATGTCAAAAAAAAGATTGCGATACAGGGGTATTTGGAGCTTCGCGGAGAGGTTTATATGTCCCATGAGGATTTTGAACGTTTCAATGAGAGCCAGGAGAAGCTTGGCAAAAAAACAGCGGCAAATCCCAGAAATCTTGCAGCAGGAACCTTAAGACAATTGGATAGCGGTGTTGTGAAAGAGAGGGGCCTTAGGATGTATGTGTTTAACGTTCAGCAGGCTTCCGGGAACGAACTGGAGGGGATGGAACATATTCAGGCATTGACTTACCTTTCTAACATGGGGATTTATGTGGTGCCTCATAAACAGTGTCGTGAGATAGGGGAAATATTTGATGAGATTGATTCCATAGGGGACAGAAGAGGTGAGCTCCCATATGATATTGATGGTGCAGTGGTTAAGCTGGACCAGGTAGCATACCGTCAGGATTTTCCCGCAGGAAGCAAATATTCTGCCGGTCATATCGCCTATAAATATCCGCCGGAGGAAAAAGAAGTGGAGATTGAGGAAATCGAAGTGGCTGTGGGAAGAACCGGAAAGATGACCTTTCGCGCAAGGTTTAAGGAACCGGTTCGCCTGTGCGGAACCAATGTGCAGAGGGCTACCTTGCATAATATCGATTTTATTCAAAATATGGGCATAAGTCCCGGATGTAAGGCAATCTGCAGAAAACAGGGAGAGATTATTCCGGCGATTATTCGAGTTACAAAACAGTCTGAGGCATCCTATGAAGCTCCAAGAAACTGCCCTATCTGTGGACATACGCTTATGCGGGAGGAAGAAACCTGTGATATCTATTGCAACAATCCATCCTGCCCGGCACAGGTAAAGAGAACCATCGCTTATTTTGCAGGAAAAGGTGCCATGGATATTAAGAATTTCGGAACCGTATATGTGGAGCAACTGGTAGATTTAGGGTATTTAAAGGATATGGCAGACATCTACACTCTGAAAAACCATCGTGAAGAATTGATTGAACAGGGCATTATGGGAAAGGAAAAGAATACAGATAAGATTCTTCAGGCCATAGAAGATTCCAAGCAAAACGATGCCTATATGCTGCTTACCGGTTTGGCAATCCGAAATGTGGGAAAGGTTTCCGCAAAGGAAATTATGAAACATTTCCGGGATATCTGGGAACTGAGCCAAGCAAGTATAGATACCCTAACGAATTTGCCGGATGTGGGTGAGATTACGGCGAGCTGCATTTACAACTATTTTCGGGAAGCCCAGAATCTTGAGATGCTTAAGAAATTAAACGATTCCGGAGTAAATCTAAAAGCCTTGTCGCAAGGCGACAATACAGGTGCACTGGAGGGATTGACCTTTGTGGTGACAGGTACTCTGCCTACGTTAGGAAGAAAGGAAGTTGGGGAGCTGATTGAGAATAACGGAGGCAAGAATACCGGCTCTGTGAGCAAGAAAACCAATTACCTGGTAGCAGGGGAGGCAGCTGGCAGTAAACTTGCAAAAGCAGTGGAATTAGGGATTCCTGTAATTACCGAGGAAGAGCTGTTAAGGATGATAGAAAACACAAATTAGTTCTTGTGAAATGGGTATAAATGCGATATAGTTTTAAGTGGGTTATTGAAGTTTCAATTCCCGACAAAATACGAGTGCATAACGGGGGATAAGAAATGTTTAAGAATATGAAAATTGCTTTAAGAGCAAGTATCATAATTACACTGGTTTTGGTTGTTGGTTTCTTCTTCCTATGGAGAGATGTGGATACCAATGTAACCAACATGATGACTGAGCAGATTCAAAATCAGATGACGGACGCAGTCAAAACCAGAGCTTATATTATAGACAATTATGTTACAGAAGCAGAACAATATATGATTGCCTTTTCAAAGAGTGATGATGTGAGAAACTTGTTGCATGCACCGAGTAATCCTATTTACATAAAGAGAGCTCAGGAATATACTGAGGATATGGCTAATGTAAAAGGTATCTTTGAGGGCTTGTATATTGCTACACCGGAAACTCAGATTATTGCGCATAATAATAAAGCTTCTGTAGGTATTGTTACAAGACCGGGCGATGCGTTGTCTCCATTCCAGCAAATGATAATGTCTGAGGAAAAGATAACAAACCTTGGAATTATGAAATCAAGAGGCGCAGAGGATACTATGTGCATTTCCATGTATTATCCCATTTACAAAGAGAATAGTATCCCTAGTATAGATAACTGTATTGGATATGCCGGTTGTGCGGTATATGCGAACCAACTGATGGATTCCCTTGTGGAATTAGAAGTAGAAGGACTTCCAAAGAGTGAATATGTATTTTTAAACGCCGAAACAGGAGAATATCTGTATCATAAGAATCCTGAGCTGTTATCCACAACCACAGAAAATCCCGGTTATTTGGAGATTATCAAGAGGGTTACGGCTACGGATGCGGAGCCTATTGGTATGTATCAGTATGAGGACAGTGACGGCGTAGTGAAGGTGGCATTGTATTGTTATATACCGGAGAGAAATTGGGTTTTTGCATTGCAGGACACTTATGACAATGTGTTCTCTTCCCTGGGACACATCCGTCAGATTACCTTCCTCATATGTGTAGCTGTAGCAGCGCTGATTATCATTATTCTGAATGTCATTCTTCTTAGCCTGAGCAAGAAGTTAACGCTTATCAAGAAAGCCATTACTGCTTTGGGCGATATGAAGCTTGATTCTAACAAAGAGCTTGCAAGGTACAGCGGACAGAAGGATGAGGTTGGAGTTATCTGTGATGCCCTGGATAAGACCTGCCATAATCTGCGGGAATACATAGGAGAGGTGGACAGACAGCTGTCTGCTATGTCAGATGGTAACTTTACCAGAAAGAGTGAAGTACAGTTTGCAGGAGAGTTCATTAATCTTCAGAGATCTATGGAGAGAATCCAGAAATCCTTAAGGAACTCCTTCTGGGAGATTAATACTGTGACAAGCGAATTGGTAGTGGGCTCTCAGAGTGTCTCTGACAGTGCTTCCAGCCTGGCAGATGCAGCTACAACGGCCACAACCTTAGTGTCTGAAATAGATGATTATATTGGGGAAATTTCCAAGGAGCTGTCAGATTCCAGCGATTTTGCAAATCACGCAAAGGATCAGGCTACAGATGCCTCTAAGCTGGTTAAGATAAGCCGTGACAAGATGAATGAGCTGACTGGCGCTTTGCTCCATATTGAGGAAGCAACTAAGGCGATTGAAAGCATCAGCAACAATCTGGAGGGAATCTCCAAGCAGACCAATATTCTTGCATTAAATGCTATGGTAGAAGCCACAAGAGCTGGCGATACAGGACGTGGCTTTGGCGTTGTGGCCAATGAAATCCGTTTGCTGGCTGAGCAGTCCAGTGAAGCTGCTGTCAATGCCTATGAATTGATAAATAGGACCATGGAACGTGTACAGGATGGTATGCGTATCGGTGAGGAAACCTCCAAGTATTTGGAGCAGGTTGTAGAACAGACCGGCACAATCGATTCGTCCGTTACCAAGATTGCAGATTCAACAGCATCTCAAAACGGTAAGCTGGGAAGTATCAATACCAGACTGGTTGAGATTAATAGGACCGTGGAGACAACAGCTGCAATGGCAGAGCAAAGTGCTGCTGCCAGCATTGAATTAGACGACCAGATAAATGCCCTTAGACAAAACATTGGCAAATATCGCGTCTAATTCCAACAAATATGTAAAATAAAGGAATCGTGCTATTATGCCTATCAGAATACAGAGTGAATTACCGGCAAAGGAAATATTAGAGAATGAGAATATCTTTGTGATGGACGAAAATCGAGCTATGCACCAGGATATTCGTCCGTTGCAGGTGCTGATATTGAATAACATGCCGGTGAAGCAGGATACAGAGCTGCAGCTGTTAAGAGCATTGTCTAACACGCCTCTTCAGGTAGATGTCACATTTATGAATACAAAGACGCATGTGTCCTTAAATACATCAGCGAGTCATTTAAACAAGTTCTATTCTACCTTTGATGAAATTAAGGATAGAAAGTTCGATGGAATGATTATCACAGGTGCACCTGTGGAAGATATTTCCTTTGAAGAGGTAGATTACTGGGAGGAGACCTGTCAGATTATGGATTGGGCGGAAACCCATGTGACTTCGACACTTCACATCTGTTGGGCTGCTCAGGCAGGTTACTATCATTACTACGGTATTAATAAGGAGCAGCTTCCGGGAAAGCTTTTCGGTGTATATGAGCATAAGGTTATGAATCGAAAGATTCCTTTGGTGCGTGGCTTTGATGACATTTTTATGGCGCCTCACAGCAGGCATACCCAGACACCAAGCGAAGCCATTCATGCCTGCAGTGAGATTACTGTCCTGGCGGAGAGCGAGATAGCAGGTGTATTCTTAGCGATTGCAGAAAATGGAAAGAAGATTTTCGTAGCAGGGCATCCGGAGTACGATAGATATACTCTGAACAATGAGTACTATAGAGACTTAAATAAGGGCTTGCCCATCACTGTCCCTGAAAATTACTATCCCGGAAATGACCCGGAGCAAAAGCCACTTTTACAGTGGAGGTCTCATAGCAATAATCTGTACAGTAACTGGTTGAATTATTATGTATATCAGGTGACGCCGTATATTTTATAGGTGAAATAACTTCCCATTTCGGATTTGT